>JBMFUH010000816.1:0-3643 GCA_049966735.1 Isosphaeraceae bacterium | reverse complement strand
GCGGCTCTCCGGGAGGCAACGTCAGCGAGACTGTCTCGCCCGTCGTCGCCGCGTCCACGGCAAGCAGCCCAGTCGCTTCCCACTCGGGATGTCCTTTCAAGACGATCCCGCCAGCCTTGCCGGAAGGATAGCCCCGCTCATCGTAGAGCCAGAGCGCCCAGCCGGCCTTCTTGGCCTGTGTCACGGCGCGCTTGAGCGCCTGCCACTTCGCATCGCTTTCCAGGTAGTTGTCGAACGACACGTTGCAGACGACCCCGCCAAAGCCCTGCCGCCTGAGACGGTGGATCAAGTCGTCCTGAGCGTGCGGAACATCCGGCCAGGAATGAATGATCTTGAGGATTCTCGCCTCCGACGGCGGACTGGCGAACCGCTGGGCAACGGAATCGTCCGCGGCAAGCAGCCTGACGGAACAAACCGGAGCGAGACAGCAAAAGCAGCAGAAGAGCACGCGCCGAAGCAGCTTCGCGATCATGGCAGACTCCGTGGGCTGAACAGTGGGTAGTGGGCAGCAGGCAGCAGGCGGTGGGCAGCAGGCGGTGGGCAGTGGAGGCGGATCGCGGAATGGGAAATGGCTCTATTCCGCATTCCGCATTTTGCATTCCGCATTCCCGCAGGATACCCGGCCCACTGCCACCGTGACATGGGTTAGCCGATCGGTTAGACCATAAATTGAGTGAACCCAGAAACGGTTGGAGAGACAACGATGAATACGACATGCTTTCTCGCGGCGATGTTGCTCGCGATTCCGGGATGGGGCGACAACTCCAGCGAGGTTGGCAAGCGGCCTTACGAGCTGGTCTGGGCGCATCGCCATACCGACGATCATCCGCCGCTGGTCGACTTTGAGGACATGACCGGCTGGAAGGTCGTCCGTGAGAACGCCCACGCCACGATCGAGAGGACACGCGAGCAGCAAATCTGGGGCAAGTACGTCGCCAAGCTGACTTACCGCGGCACCGGAGAGTCTCCCAGTGTCCGGATCGAACCGCCGCGGCCGATCCCGATCAAGCAACCGTTCGACACCGTCACCCTCTGGCTCTACGGCAACAACTGGGGCTGGGCGCCTGATCCGAAGACGCCGCAGGTGATGGTGTACGCCCTCTTGAGCGACTCGGCGAGCAAATCCTTCCGCGTCCCACTGGGCCATGTCGACTGGAAAGAGTGGTCTCTCCTGCACAGGCGGCTCGAGCCCGACCAGATTGCGCGCATGCGAAGCGGGGCTAGCTTCCTGGGCATCGAGATCACGGGGGGACGCAACCGCGACGACCGGACGATCTACCTGGACAACCTGGCCGTCTACACCGAGGTCTTCAAGCCCTTGACCTTCGAGCCGCGTCCCGAGCGCGGAATCCCCATGCCGCCGGGGGTGATCGTCGGCGCCAACAGCGGCCCCGGCAAGCTTCCGTTCCCGACGCGCCCTCAGACCATCTTGCCCGACAACCTGACGGCCGACTTCCGGACGACCGTGCGGGCGGAAGGAAACGCGTTCGTGTTCACTTACTCAGGAGCTGATGGCAAACTCGTCTACCGCCTGAAGCCGAAGTCGGGAACCTGGACTGATCTCGACGTGCGCTGGGGTGATCACGGAAACGCGATTCATCCGTGCGTTGACGGTGGGGTCTGGCTCCAGACCAAGAACGGCCCGACACTGCCGACTAGGGTGGAGCACCAGGGCAGCCGGCTCTCGGCCGACTCCGTCGTGTCTCGCTGGCGGCTGAGTTCGGGAGATTCATCAGCCGACGTGACCTACACCTATCGCCTCTGGAACAAGTCTCTGGTGATTGACACGTACGCCGCCGGAGGCGTGGTGTCCGAGGTCCGGTTTGGCCAGGCAAAAGGCTTGAAATCGCCTCGGCTGATCACCAATCCTTTCTATCCGGCTCACGGTGGCCGGGCAGCGGTGGCCGTCTCGGGAACAGCGGAATCGCCCCTCTTCCTCGCGGGCAACGTCGACTGGTATCTCTCGAACGCGTCGATTCTCTGGGCCGCGAACGAGTCGAAACCGGATGCCGTGGTGTATCACGGCGGCACGCGGTACATCCCCAGGACCGACGGCACCCGCAACGCTTGCTTCGAGCGGTTCTTCCTCACCCTCTCGCCGCGATACGAGGAGGTCTTGCCCACGATCCCCAACCCGGTCTCACCCTGGAAGTCGATCACCGGCACACACGTCTGGCGCGCGCACGGGGCGTCCAACCGCGAGCATGACGCACACTTCTGGACCGACTGCCATCGCTGGGGCATGACGCAGGTCGTGATCACGGATCACGAGACAGGCTGGCGCGACGAGGGAGAAAGCTTCACCTTTCGCACCCGCGCCGCGCCCGGTAAAGGCGGAGACAAGGGCCAATACGATTACGCCCGATTGATGCAGGACAAGTTGGGCTTCGTGTACGGCCCGTACAACAATTACACCGACTTCGCCCCCGTCAACGAGTTCTGGTCGACCGACATGGTCAGCCGGACCTCCGACAACCAGTTGCAGCACGCCTGGATGCGGTGCTATGCGCCCAAGCCTGCGCGGGCCGTGGAATACTGTGAGACGCTTGCTCCCATCATCCAGCAGAAGTTTCACTTCACCACGGCATATTGCGACGTGCACACCGCGGTCGCGCCCTGGGATCGCGTCGACTACGACGCCCGGGTTCCCGGCGCCGGGACGTTCTCGGCCGTCTTCTATTCCTTTGGCGAAATCATGCTCTTGCAGAAGCAGGCATGGCACGGCCCGGTCTATTCCGAGGGGAACAACCATGCGTTCTACTGCGGACTCACCGACGGCAACTACGGTCAGGACCAGGCCTACCGTCCCGCTGAGAATCCCTGGCTGGTCGACTTCGACCTCCGCAAGCTCCACCCCCTCTGCTGCAACTTCGGCATGGGAAACCCCGATATGTTCTACGCCGGCAAGCAGCCGCCGCGCGACACCCCCGAGCAGAAAGATGTCTGGCTCGACCGCTTCCTGGCGGCGACGGTCGCCTTCGGTCATCCGGGGTTCCTGGTTTACGAGGGAGGCGTCGCCAGCGCCCTCCGCAGCTATTACATGCTCCAACAGCTACACAGCCGCTATTGCTTGGCCCAGGCGGCGGACATCCGCTACGTAGACGAGCACGGCACGCCGCTCGATACGTCGGCAGCCGTGGCATCGGGCGCGTTCAAGCGATCACAGGTGTTGACGCGCTACTCCGACGGCACCGTCACCGCGGCCAACGGCCATCCCAAGCAGCGGATGAAGACGCGGGCATTCGGTCACGACATCGACCTGCCCCCGAACGGATACTGCGGCTGGACCTCCGACGGATTGATCGAGGTCTGGTGCCGCGACGTCGACGGCCATCGCGCCGATTACGCCGCAACACCCGCGTATCTCTACATCGACGGCCGAGGCAAGTTCGTTCGCGCGCCCAAAGCGGCCGGAAACGGCATCGGCATCTGCCGCCTCTTGCCTGACGGTGCTCACGAGATCTTGCTGTACAACGGAGCCCGTTGCGGCTTCGCGATCGCCGCCGACAAGGCGACAGCCCTCGACAAGGAAGGCCGCGAGATGGGCCCCGCGCGTCTGAAAACGGAGCAAGGGCTCATCTACGTCGAACCAGTGCCCGGCGCCTTCAGCTACCTGCTGATGAAGGACGCCGGCAACAAGGGG
>JBMFUH010000815.1:0-3644 GCA_049966735.1 Isosphaeraceae bacterium | reverse complement strand
GGTCCGCACAGCGGACCCTACGGTGAGCGATCGACCCGAAAAACGCTCTAGTGGCCCAAGGTGATCACCCAGACGAATCAGTCCGAACGAAGCAAGACGCACAGGCCGAGGAAGCGGTCCCTCAGCGGGACAAGGACGTGCGGAAGCCATCCAATCGCGATGAACCGACTCTCCGTGATCTTGACAACCGTTTATCTCGAATGGAGCGAACCTTGGAGCGGATTCTCGACAAGCTGGAGGACCGTGAGCGCTGAGTCAACGATCGCCTTTCGGAAGAAAGCGCGACCATGCCCGCAAGGGCATGGTTCAAACGTGGCAACCTCGGCCGTCAGGCCAGTGCGCCTGGCCGGTCAGGCTCGTGCCCATGGTTGTGGGACAAGATTCCGATCTTGTCTCTCATACGTGGAAATTCAAATGACAAGATTGGAATCTTGTCCCACGCCACATGCTGACGCACGTGTTCACGTCGAGCAGCACCAGCATGTGCATCCCGTCAGATGAGTGCGCTTCGCCCCGCGAACGGCGCCTTGTCTCCCATCGCCTCCTCGATCCGGATCATCCGGTTGTACTTGGCGAGGCGTTCGGAGCGGGCCACGGAGCCGATCTTGATCTGGCCGGCGGCGGTGGCCACGGCCAGGTCGGCGATGGTCGCGTCCTCGGTCTCGCCCGAGCGGGCCGAGATGATCGGACGATAGCCGTCGCGCCGGGCCAAGACCAGCGCATCGAGCGACTCGGAAAGCGTCCCCACCTGGTTCACCTTGATCAAGATCGCGTTGGCCGCCTTTTGCTTGATGCCTTCCGTCAGCCGCGCCGACTGGGTCGCGAAGAAGTCGTCGCCGATGAGCTGAAGCCTTGCTCCCAGACGCGCGGTGAGCGCGGTCCAGCCGGCCCAGTCATCCTCGGCCAGGCCGTCCTCGATCGACACGATCGGGTAGCGATCGACCCAGCGCGAGAGGAGGTCGATCATCCCGCCGCTGTCCAGCGACCCGCGACCCGCCGATGTCAGACGATACAATCCCGAGGCACGATCGAAGAAATGAGTCGAGGCGATATCGAGCGCGATCGCCACGTCGCGGCCGGGTTCGTAACCGCGGACGCGCATGGCGTCGACGACGATGCCGATCGCGTCTTCGTTGTCTTCCAGCTTGGGACCATAGCCTCCTTCGTCGCCCACGGTCGCCCACTCCAGCCCGCGTTTGGCCAGCACCGATCCCACCGCGCGATACATCGCCACGATCATCTCCAGCGCCTGGCTGTAGCTCTGGGCCGAGAGCGGCATGATCAGCACGTCCTGGATGTCGAGGTTGCGACCCGCATGCAGAGCGCCGGAGATCATGTTGACCATGGGCAGCGGCATCGTGGGCTCGGTGGCGATGCGATTTGTTTCACCAGGTTTCACATGTTCTTTCCAGAGCCTGTTGAGATGAACATAAAGCTCCTCGCCCCGCGCGGCCGCCGCGGCGTGCGCCACGGCCAGCGAGACGCCCAGCAGCGCGTTGGCCCCCAGCCGGCTCTTGTTCGGCGTGCCGTCAAGCTCCAGAAGTTTCGCGTCGAGCGCGGACTGATCGTCGAGCGCCATGCCGATCACGGCGGGAGCGATGACCGAGGCGACGTTGTCAACGGCCTGAAACACGGCAAGACCGCCGTAGCGGGGATTGTCCTTGTCGCGAAGCTCCAGCGCCTCGTGCCTTCCCGTGCTGGCCCCCGAGGGGACGATGGCGCGGCCAAGCGCGCCCGTCGAGCCGACGGCGTCGACCTCGACGGTCGGCCGGCCCCGCGAGTCCAGCACCTGGCGGGCTTTCAATTTGCTCAGAGTGATCATCAATTCTACCTTTTCAGAAGCCGGAGCATCTTGTCCCAGGCGCGCGGAGGGTTTTGCAGCGCCGCGAGCGCCAGCCGCCGGGCGCGGTCCTGGCCGGCCGCGTCCAGATACTCGACCGGGCTCTTGCCGTCGACCCGGGCCAGCAGGCAGGCCGCCGTGTGTTCGATGGCGCGCTCCACCAGGCCGTCGCTCCGCCAAGCGCCCCGCATGGTCCGCGCCAGGTAGGCGTCCCAGAACGTGAGGGCCAGTCGCCTGTACCGCTGGTCATTGCCGGGAGACTGGTCGGCAAGATGGATGGTCTTGAGCAGCAAATGACTGAGGAAGAAGCCCAGGTCAAACGCGGCGTCGCCGCGGTGGCCGCATTCGAAATCGAGCAGGATCAAACCGCCGGAATGGACCAGGATGTTCTTGGGGCTGAAGTCGCCCAGGACGAGTGTTTGCTCGCTCAGGTGAAGATCCATTGATTCGATAAGGGCGTCGACGCGTGAGGCGATTGCGGGATGGGCGCGCGCGATCGTGCGGTAGTAGGGGTCGATGCGCAGCTCGTCGAACAGGGATGTATCCGCCAGCGTCTCGTGGAGCATCGGCTGACCGGGCGCGTCGGCGTGGATGGCGCCGAGGATGGTTCCCAGGCGCGCGGCGATCCGTGGGTCGGCCTCGCCGGCCATGAGGTGGGTCTTCCAGGTTGCCGAGTCGTCCGGCGCGCAGGTCATGGCGAAAAGGTAATTGGGACGGTCCTCGAAGAGGACCGCGGGGACGGTGCCCGGCGGCAGGATGGCCGCGAGCACGCCCAGGGTCGCCTCTTCCGCCCAGATGCGGTCGAGCCGGGCGCGCCAGTCCATGGCGACGCGCAGGCGCTCGCGGCACTGCTTGATGACGAAGGGCGCCTGGCCCTCGACGTCGACACGGAGAACGACGTTCGAGACGCCGCCGCTCAGCTCGCGGACGTGGATGTCGGCGCTCGCGGGGACGCGCCCCGTCTCACGCAGGTAGTGTGCGGTGTTTTCCCAGGTCAATTCCTGCATGGGGGGTCGGCACGAGGGTGAGGGAACCGGGACAGCGACGCGAGGTCAGAGCAACGTCTCGAGCAGCAGCTTGAGCTTGCGGACCTCGACCTCGCGTTCAAAGGGGTTGTCGGGGCGATCGATGATGGCAACGGTCAAGGCGCGATTGTAGCCATGGCGCTGGAGCTGGGTGACGATCCGCGCGTACTCGATTTGCCCCTGACCGACGCGGACCTGAAACTCTCCGGCTTTCTTGCCGGTGTCGCGGAGGTGGATATTCTGGATGTAGGGATAGAGGGCGTCGAATTCGGATTCCTTGTGCGGTCCCTGAATGCCATGGCTCGGGTCGAGCGTCAGGCCCAGCCCCGGAACGGCCTGGCAAAGCTGGAGGGCGATCTGAGGATCGCCGGCCAACGTGTCGGCAGCCGTCAAGAGTGCCAGGAGCAGTCCGTCGAGCATGGCGGTGGCGGCGAGGCTGGAGAGCCGCTTGATCTCCTGGTCCAGCGGCGTTTCACTCGGGGCCGAGGGCATGGTGAGTACGGCGACGCCGAGCGCCTTGGCGAACCGGCAATGGGCCTCGAACCGGCGGCGGATCGCCGGATCATTCCAGTCGACCGGGCCGAAGTCGAAGTGAATGGCCGAGGGGGTGAGACTGGGCGCCCTGCGCAGCCGCTGCAACGCGGCTTCGGGGTCGTCGCCCACTTCGGAGGGACGCAGATGCTGTCCATCCTCGATGATTGCCAGCTCGAACTTGTCAAATTCCAGTTCCGCGATCTGGCGAAGGGCCTGTTCCAGCGGCTCCCTCGCAAAGCAGAGTG
>JBMFUH010000814.1:0-3647 GCA_049966735.1 Isosphaeraceae bacterium | reverse complement strand
CGGGGCATCACTCGCCTGGACGAGGTGATCCTGAGCCACGCCGACCAGGATCACTACGGAGCGCTTCCCGACCTGCTGGACCGATTTCGGATCGGCGCGGTCGTGGTCCCGCCGGGCTTCGTGAGCGAGGCCAACCCCGGCGCGGAGGTCTTGCTAAAACTGGTGCGCGGCCGGGGCATTCCCATCCGGACGATCGCCGCCCCAGCAAGCTGGCAGCACGGCTCAACCCGATTCCGTGTCATGCATCCGCCCGCGGGCTGGCACCCGGAAGCGTCGGACAACGCCCGCAGCCTGGTGCTCGAGGTCGAGCACGGCGGCCGGTGTCTCCTGCTCACCGGCGATCTCGATCAACAGGGCGTCGTCGAGCTGGCCAGCCAGCCTCCCGTGAATTCTCCCATCGATCTGATGCTCGCCCCCCACCACGGCGGCAAGACGGCGAACACATCGATCCTCTACGACTGGGCCAAACCGCGAACCGTCATGGTCAGCCAGCGGATGCCTTCTCCTGGAACAAATGACGCCCTCATGCCTCTTGAGCGAAGCGGGATTCCCCTCCTCCGCACCTGGCAGCGCGGGGCGGTGCATTTTCGATGGCGACTCGATCAGATCGTCACAGAGGGGTTTCTGGATCAACGTGATGCGTCTCGATCTCGATTTTTCCTCCGCGGAAAATGAACCGACACCGATGCACCTCCCGCCCGGGCAACTTCGCGATCATCAGCGAGCATGCCCTCACAGGCGAGGCCCGGCCTGTCATAGAACAAGAATACACCACGAACCGCCCGGAACCCTGTAGCGTCGGCAGATCCGCAACCCTCCCAAGTCTAGTGACTTACAAATTGGCCGTTTCCTGTCCGCCACCACGTGACCAGGTTGGGATCGATCCCTGGTGGAGTCGGACGAAACGGATAATTCCTGAATAGGAAGTATCCGTGATTCGACAACAGCATGGGAACCGAGCTTGGCGATCGGAGGATGACACCATCGGGAGTTCTACCAATTTCGCTGCAAGTCTGATCTGGGGAACTGTACACGACATGCCCGTCGCTGACTCTGTGAGTCGTAGAGGCAGATCTCCAGGTCGCTTGATTCACCTTCTGATAGATCGCCTCATCGACGACCAGGGCATGCCCGAAGTTCGCGTTCACATACGGCGAGTTGAAGAAGTGGTACCGAGTGCCTACTGGGATGGAAGAGCTTGGATTTGTATCTCGACCAACGACGGGAGAGTTCGTGCGCCCGGACGACGCACGCCAACGGAAGGCCACATAGGGCTTGAGGCCCCAAGTCCGGGAAACATTGACGCTGCCGACGAAGTTCCTGCCCGAGTACCTGATTGCCCCGGCCTTGAAATCAACGGTGTCGTAATTCCTAGATACCTCCCGGGCGTCTTTCCCCTGGACGGCAGCCCTGATTGCGTCTTGGGCAAGCTGTCGGACTTGCGACAGGATGTACTGGGGAAATTCAGCCTTCGCATTCCCTACCATGGAATCAATCGTTCGGTCGATCAGAGCATCGACCCAGGCCATGAACAGGCCGGGGTTCGCCGAGTAGATCGAGACTCCGGCGGCCACGACCCCTTGGACCGCGTCGGTTTCCGAGACGTCGTCTCCCCAAGCGACCGCCCATCTGGTGGCACCCGTCCCTTCGACCTCGGCTTTGAGGTCGAACTTGTTGGTCTGATACCCCATGTCCGGGAGCTTGATGGTAGGGATTCCGCCTATGGAGACGATCCCCGTACCGTTACAACGTGAGCAATCCTTCACGCGCCAGCCACTCATCATCTTACCGGTACCCATGCAATTCGTGCATACATCTGCGGAAACCGTTTGGGGAAGGAGGGAGAGAAGCAGCAATGCGAGTCCCAGCGAGTGAACCGATTTGGCAAGCATGGCAAGCACCTCCGCAAAAGGAAATGACCCCGGACGCGCTCAGGAACGCGTACGAGACCACCTAGACCTGAAGCGAACAGCCCCTCCACAAGCCGACCACAATACTTCAGTCTAAACCTACCATCCACCAAGTGTCAACATACTTGGTGGTTTGATAACCATCCAAGTGCGAAAACAGTGCCAGTTTGTGCTACTTTCGCAAACGTCGGAATCAACCTTCGGCCCACCGATCTCGCGCCGACAGTCGTTGCAGGATTATCACTTGGCGTACTTGTGCATCCTTCCTCGGAATCGCCGGCCCGACGTGGCGTGCTCGGGCCGGAGTGCCACATCAACGATCTGCGGATTGTTTACGATTGCAAGCCCACCAAGAGGGACCGGATGTGAACAGCCTCCAGGTGGCCGGACCAGCGTCGGTTTATTTAGAATGAACATTGTTTACCTTATCGGCTTCCCGGCGGGAGTATTGTAGGGTCCGCTCTGCGGACCGTATGCCACGGCTATTGGTCCGCCCAGCGGACCCTACCGGGGGCCATCAATCCGAAAACCGCTCGAATTGACTCTCCGATGACGCGCAACCTGATCTCAATCCTCCAACTGATTCGCCTGCCCAACGTCTTGACCGCGGCGGCCGACAGCCTGGCCGGCTGGCTGCTCGTGGGAGGGTCGCTCCGCGAATGGCCGGGCTGGTTGCCGCTGGCAATCGCGTCGATGGTCCTCTATGCGGCGGGGTTGGCGCTGAACGATGCGTTCGACGTGGAGATCGACCGCCGGGAACGGCCCGGTCGGCCGATTCCATCGGGGAGGGTCTCGCGCGAGGCCGCCTTGACGTGCGGCGCAGTCGGCCTGGGGGCCGGGCCGCTGCTGGCCGGGCTGAGCGGTTCCATCGGCAGCTTGGTCGTGGCGGCCGTGCTCGCGGCGGTCATCCTGGCTTACGACGGAGGAGTGAAGCGAACGATCCTCGGTCCCGTATTCATGGGGACGTGCCGGGCCTTGAACCTCCTCTTGGGCATGAGCCACGCGCCTGGACTGGGAGGACCGGTCGCCTGGCTGGCCGCTGCCGCGTTCGGTCTCTTCGTGGCGGGAATCACCTGGATCAGCCGCTCCGAGACCGAAACCGGGCGAACCGGGAACCTGCACCTGGGCCTCACGCTCGAGAATGTGGCACTCCTCTGGCTCAACGCCGCGGCGCTTCAGCCTCGTAGCTTCCCGCAGCCGCTTCCCGGCAGGCCGGTGATTCCGCTGGAGGGCCTGCTTGTCCTGGCGCTCGTGGCCCTGGCGGTCAACCTGGCGGCCAGCGGGGCGATTCGACAGCCGACACCCCGTACAATGCAGAGGGCCGTCAAGGTCGGTATTCTCGCGCTCGTCTGGATCGACGTGGGACTGGTCGCCGCGGTCCGCGGGGTGTTGCCGGCCGTAGCGGTCGCCGCCATCTGGCTTCCCGCCTACGTGCTGGGGCGCTGGCTCTATTCGACCTGAAAGGACCCGGGAGACCGACCATCATGCGACTGGGTTACAACACCAACGGCCTGGCCCACCACCGCCTCACCGACGCCATCGCGCTTTTGGCCGACCTGGGATATCAGAGCGTCGCGCTCACCCTCGACGCCGGGGCGCTGGACCCGTTCGAGGAACCCGCCGCCTTGGCCGGGCAGTTGAGCGCCGTGAGGTCGGCCCTGGATAATGAAGGGCTCGCGCGCGTCATCGAGACTGGCGGCCGATACCTGCTCAACCCCTGGCTCAAGCACGATCCGA
>JBMFUH010000813.1:0-3648 GCA_049966735.1 Isosphaeraceae bacterium | reverse complement strand
GGTCTGAGCAACCTGCGACAGATGGTAATGTACAACTGCCATCCCGGTGGGCTGCCCGAGCGGGGCTTCCGGGGCTACGGTGGTTTCAAGACCCTGGAGGCCTACACCCCGACCCTCGCGAAGATGGATGTGGGCCTCGTCTGGCTCTTGCCGATCTGGGAACACGGCGACGGCGAAAAATGGAACCTGTACGCCCCGTTTGATCATTTTCGGGTCAGCCACCTCTACGGCACACCAGACGAACTGAAGGAGCTTTCGGCGACGTTCCGGAAGCAGGGCATCCGCCTCATGTTTGACCTCGTGCCGCATGGGCCGCCGGACTTCACCCCCCTGGCCCAGGCGCATCCGGAATGGATCTGCCTTGATGCCCAGGGCAAGCGTGTCTATGCGTGGGGCCAGTATGCCTTCGACAACAACCACCCCGGCTGGCAGGCTTCCATGCGGCGGGCTGCCGCCTGGGGCGCCCGGGAGTTTGGCGCGATCGGCTGCCGGGTGGACTGTGGCGCGGGCGGGCCCTTGAACTGGAACCGCGCCGTCGGCGATCGGCCGTCGCTCTCGTCGCTGGCCGCCGGGCTGGGCATGAACCGGGCCATCCGCCAGGGATATCTCGATGTCCAGCCCGAGGTGGTTGTCTTGCCCGAGGAATACACCGGCGCCAACATCTTTTACCGCGTGAGCGACCTGACCTACGATGCGCAGTTTTATTTTCTCCAGTCCGACCTGCACGCCCGGCATGCCTCGCCCGAGGAGTGGGCCGAGTCGATCCAGACGTTTCTCCACGATCAACAGCTCACCCTGCCGCCCGGCGCTCTCAAGATGCGCTGGATCAGCAACCACGACACGGTGTCGTGGACGTTCCAGAAGGCCCGCCCGATCAAGCTCTACGGCGTGGAGAAGACGCGCGCCTTGCTGGCCCTCTGCGCGTTTGTCGAAGGCGTTCCCATGCTCTTCCAGGGTGATGAAGACCCCTCCCTCTACGGCGGCCAAGGACCGTCGAGCGTGGACGTCCTGGCAAAGTTCTACCACCTGCGCAAGCGTCTTGCCGCGCTCCGGGCCGGCTCGGCCGACTACGCAGCGATTCATGCCTCCGACGGCGTCTTCGCCTGCCTGCGCAAGTGTGCCGATTCCCAGGCGGTGATACTCATCAGTCTCAATCCCCAGGGCGTGGAAACGGCGCTGGCTCCCCCAGCGCTGCTCCGGGGAACCTGGACCGACGAACTGAGCGGCGAGTCGCTCACCCTGCACGCCCGTCCCCGGCTTCCCATGGCGCCGTACCAGGTTCGAGTCCTGACACGTTCCGACACCGGCCGCCGAGGAGAGTAGAACGGAATTCATGCCGTTCTATGGGATACACCAAGTATCGTAGGGTCCGCTGCGCGGACCAAATGCCCTGGCTGACTCGCTGGCTCGCGCTCGGAACGGAAGCAAGCAAGACCGGGAGGGATCAGGAGCAAGAGCAGGATCAGGAGAATCGTCCCCCCGCTGCCCACTCGAGAGCCGTAGGGGACGGGAATTCGGAGAAACCAATGAACACGCGTAACCCAGTATGGTCGATTCTGGCGGTACTTGCCTTGTTGCACGCGCTTCCCTTCGTGGTCCGTGCCGAACCTCGGCGGCCCAATATCCTCATGGTTCACTGCCATGACCTGGGCCAGTACTTGCATTGTTACGGGGTGAAGACGGTGCAAACGCCGAACATCGATGCCCTGGCCGCCGAGGGCGTACGGTTCGCGCGGAGCTTTTGCAGCAACCCCGGGTGCAGCCCGTCGCGGTCCTCGATCTTCACCGGGCGCTGGCCGCATTCGAACGGAGTCATGGGACTCTGCCATGCCAATTTCGCCTGGGACCTGGGCCCCGACGAGCGGCACATGGCCCAGATTCTCCGCGATGCCGGCTACACGACGATGGCGGTCGGGGTGATCCACGAGACCGCTTCCGGCTCCAAGCGTTGCGGCTACGAGCGGTACCTGCCGCCGGCCAGGGCGGTGGCGGCGGCCGATGCCGCGATCGGCTTGCTGCATGAGTTGCGGAACAAGCGCGAGAAGCCGTTCTTCTTGTGCGTGGGGTTCATCGAGCCCCATCGGCTCTCGTATCCCAACCCCACGTGGCCCGGCGCCACGCCCAATGACAGCAGTTTTCCCGGCCCGCACTTGAAGCCCGACGACTCGCTGGGCGTCCAGGTCCCACCCTATCTTCGCGACACCGAGGGGACCAGACACGAGCTGGCCGGGCTCCAGGGCGCTGTCCGGCACGTGGATAGCCAGGTCGGGCGGATCGTGACCGCGCTCAAGAAAACGGGGCTGGAATCGGACACTCTGCTGATCTTCACCACGGACCACGGAATCGCCATGCCCCGCGCCAAGTGCGGGCTCTACGAGCCGGGCGTGCGGGTGGCGTTGATCTTCCGGCTGCCCAGCCGCGAAGGGTGGCACGGCGGCATCGTGCACAACGAGATGATCACCAATATCGACTACTTGCCGACGATCCTCGACCTGGCCGGCGTACCGGTCCCCGCCAACGTCCAGGGCCGCTCGTTCGCCGCGCTCTTGGACGGCAAGGCGTACCAGCCTCGAACCGAGATCTTCTCGGAGCTGACGTATCACGATTACTACGATCCTCGGCGGGCGATTCGCACCGAGCGGCACAAGCTGATCGTCAACCTCACGACGGCCCCGGCGTTCATGGACCCCTCGCAGTCGTGGCGGCCGCGGTCCGACGTGGTCACGCCCACGAACCATGCGATGGCCTATCATCCGCACGTGGAGCTCTACGACCTGGCCAGAGATCCCTGGGAGCAGAAGGATCTGGCCCAGGATGCCTCGTACTCCGCCGTCCGGAGCGAGCTGCTCAGGAGGCTCTACCGGCATCTGGTCGAGACCAAAGACCCGATCTTACAGGGCGCGGTGACCCCGCCCCAACACCGCCGGGTACTGCAACTGCTGCAATCGGCCGCTGCAGAGTGATGGCTGATCCTCTTGAACCTTGCCTCGATCAGTTTTCGGGTCAATGGCTCCCCGTAGGGTCCGCCGTGCGGACCGATCGGCGGGGCATTTGGTCCGCACAGCGGATCCTACAATACTTGACCTGTGTACAAGCCGGCTGTGAACCGCTGTCGATCAAAACAGGTTGAAACTCAGAAAGGAGGGTAGATTCTCGTGAAACGCATCTTGATCCTGTTGTTCGTGCTCATCTTGACGACGATCGGCGAGCTGTGGTCCGAGGCGCGTGCTGCGGAACCGGCCAGGTCGCCCAACGTCTTGTTCCTCGCCGTCGATGATCTCAACACGCGCATCGGCTGTTATGGCGATCCCGTGGCCAAAACGCCGAATCTCGACCGTCTGGCGGCGCGGGGCGTCCGGTTCGACCGTGCTTACTGCCAGTTTCCGCTCTGCAACCCGTCGCGTGTCTCGCTGATGCTGGGAAGGTATCCCACGACCACCGAGACGATCGACTTCGCCCGCCCGGCGCTGCTCGGGCGCGATTGGGTCACGCTCAGCGAGCATTTTCGCGCCAGCGGATACGACGTGCATTTGCTGGGAAAGATCTACCATTATCCCGAGTTGAAACCCTGGTCTGCCGGGGAAGAAGCCGTGCGCCGGGAGCAGGCGGTTCATCGTCGGAACATCGCCGATCTGACGCGATGGGAGC
>JBMFUH010000812.1:0-3652 GCA_049966735.1 Isosphaeraceae bacterium | reverse complement strand
GGTCTCGGCGGATTTCGCGACCGGTGCGAACCTCGTGGATGCGGACGGAGAGGTTGCTTGCATCGAGAACGGCGAAGGTGTAGGATGTGTGGATGCCGGTCACGCCAAGGACCGAACCGGGGTTGATGACGGTGCCGCGAGGCCCGCGCTCGATCATCGGGCTGTGCGTGTGGCCCAGAACCAGCACGCGGGCATCGCTCCGGCTCCAGAATTCCTCCACGGAAGGGGGCAGCGGCTTGTAGGCGGTGACCGCTTCGGTGTCGCCGGTGGGCGAGCCGTGGTGGAACTCGATGGCCTCGCCGTCGACCTCGAGCCGGAGGCTGCCGGGCAAGGCTTGGAGGAAGTCCCAGGTGTCGTCGCGGAGAGCGGCGATCTTCCAGCCTCGCAGGCCGATCATCTGCCGCTTCTCCAGAGCCCAGCGGTCATGGTTGCCCCGGATGCAGGAAACGGCCCGGTCGCGGATCGCTGTCACCACGGCATCCGGCTCGCTGCCATAGCCGATCAGGTCACCCAAACAGATGACCTGGTCCACCGCGAGTTCCTCGAGCCGGCGTAAGGTCGTCTCGAGTGCGCGGATATCACCGTGAAGATCGGCAACAAGACCGAGCCGCATGGAATTGAGCCGGAACCAGGTTTGGTGGTAGATTAGGGTCGCGTCGAGAAGCAACGCTCGGCGGTCGTGCTTTGATTCGGTACGTAAACTCCGATTCCGGGTTTTCGAACCGAACAGCCAAACGACGACCGTGCACGATATTTTCACTATATTGCTGGCCTCTGGCTATGCCTCACAAGGCGAAACTCGAGAGCGAGCTGCTGGCCCACCACCCCGACACATGGGTCCGATACCTGCTGGCATCGTTTCCTGACGCCTATTTCTCTCGCTTTGACAGTGTGCGGATAAGCCGACATCTGGAAGCCATGCGCTCGCTGAATGACGAGCGTCCGGTGGTGGTGCACACGACAGCGGAAGCCGACGGCGTCTGGCGGATCGATGTCGTGGGTTATGACGCGTTCCAGTTCCTCTCGACACTCTGCGCCCTCTTGGTGGTTCGCGAGTTGTCGATCCTGGAAGGAAGCGTCTTCACCTCGCGCCCGCCCGAGACGAGCGTCCCAGCCCCGCGGCGAGGTTCAGGTTCAAAGCATCCGCACCGCGACGCCGCGCCGACTGAGCCCGGCAAAAGGCCCAGGATCGTCGACGTGTTTCATGTCCGCCCGGTCCACGGCAGAAATGAGCCCGACTGGGACGAGTTTCGCGCGGAGCTGGTCGAGCTGACCCGGCTCCTCCGCGACGACAAGTTCGACGAAGTGCATCACCGGATGATTCCTCGCTTCGTGGCCGCGCTGGGGCCGACCCAGCTTCGCTTCGATACGCTCGAACCGATCGACGTGACGCTGGACGCCGAGACCTGGTCTAGCGCGACCGAGGTCCGCATCCGCGGGCGCGACAGTTTCGGCTTCCTTTCTCTGACTGCATCAGCCCTGGCGCTTTGCGGCATCCGGATCGTCCATGCCGAGATCCGGACCATCGATGAGCGTGTTGATGATACGATGTGGGTGACGGATCGGTGGGGCAAGAAGATCGTTGATGAGATGAAGCTGCGCGAGCTGCGGTTCTCGCTGATCTTGATCGAGGAATTCAGCGCCCGGCTTCCTCGCGCCGTCGATCCCGAGGCGGCACTGGTTCATTTCAGCCAGTTTGCCACCGAGACGATGGCCCGACCGGACTGGGCCGAGGAATTCGTGGCGATCGAGACGCCCGAGGTCCTTGACGCGCTGGTGCGAATTCTCGGCGTGAGTCGCTTCCTCTGGGAAGATTACCTGCACGCCCAGCCCGAGAACATCTTGCCCATGATTCGCGATCCGGCGCAATGGATTCGCCTGCCCGGCCAGAAGGAACTGGCGGATGAGCTGACGTCGGCGCTGAGCACGGCGTTGAGCGCCGAGAAGCGTGCCCGGGCGATCCAGCGGTTTCGCGATCGGGAGGTCTTCCGAGCCGACATGCGGTCAATCCTGGGGCTCTCCAAGGACCTGGATCAGTTCTCCGCCGAGCTTGCCGACGTGGCCGAAGTGTTGCTTCGCGCTGCGTACGAGCTGTCACTTCAGGAGACGGCCAATCGACTGGCCTGGAAGGTTCCGAACAGGCCCCCTCCCTCAGTGCTGTGTGCCCTCGGCAAGTTCGGTGGGCGCGAGCTGGGGTTCGGCTCGGATCTCGAGGTTCTCGTGATTTTCGATGACCGCGCGATCGAAGCGATCGGACACGACAATCAGGCGGGCACATACTTCGACAACGCCGTGGCGATGCTGCGCAAGGTTCTGGGCAGCCGGGAGGGGCACACGTTCGATCTCGATTTTCGTCTGCGGCCCTACGGCCGTGCGGGCTCGCCGGCCACGTCCCTCTCGTCCTTCCTTGACTATTATCGGGCCGGGGGTCCGGCGTGGGGCTACGAGCGGCAGGCCCTGATCAAGCTCCGCGTGATCGCCGGAGACCCCGAGTTGGGCCGCCAAGTCGAAGAGCACCGCGACCGGTTCGTTTACGGCCCGGAACCCTTCGACCTGGAAGGGCTCAACAAGATGCGGCGGCTCCAGGTTGAGCAGCTTGTGCGGTCAGGCAGCACGAGCGCGAAGCATAGCCCCGGGGCACTGGTTGACGTGGAGTACTTCGTTCAGGCCCTGCAAATCGCCCACGGCGGTCGTGAGCCGGATCTTCGTTCGCCCAACACCTTGAATGCCCTGGAGGCTCTGGGCGCCGCGGGCCACCTGTCTCCCGAGGAAGTGACGACGCTACGGTCGAGCTATCATTATTTCCGGATGCTGATCGACGCCCTGCGCGTGGTTCGCGATCACGCCCAGGATCTCACGGTACCCAGCTTCGGTACCGACGAGTTTATTCTCTTGTCGCGACGGATGCGCGCCCAGGATCCCCAGGCCTTTCACCAGGAGCTCGAGCGCACGCTCCGCGAAACGCGCGAGCTGACGGGGAAGTTGGCCTCATTTCTGAAATCCGCACCGGACCGACCCGCCGAACCGTGACAAGCTCGGAACCATCTTCCAAGCAGGGAATCTCGGGCGACTCGACACCTCACATGTTCCGAATTCTAAGATACCTTCTCACGTCATGACCCACGTAGTACCAGGTCAAGAGGCCCAGGCCCAGAGCCAGCAGGCCGCGCCTTACGGCTATAACATCCCTGCCATAGTCGCCGCTGCGTGGTGTCAGGATCACTTCCTCGAATCCAGCACGTTCATAGGCTCCGGCAATAATCTCCTCCCACTTCCTATGATCAATTCTGTAAATTATCGAAGGATCGCGTTCCGCGAACCGTGCGATCTCGAACCAGGCAGGTGCAACACTCTCTATGATCTGCCATTCATTGGTTTTGTCTCCAAGGGTCACAACCGCCTGCAACAATAAGCCCGGTAGAATTCCGGCAAAAGCGGAGCCCGTCGCAGTAAAAGAGTCCGTGGCAAAAACATGAAAGGTGCGTGCCGTCGAGCCGCAATGAGGGCAGGGCAACCGATCTTCTGGCGGCAAATCGGAAGATTCCTGCAACATAGCACCGCACTGCGTGCAACTTACTGGCCGTGTCATAGCTTTTCCCTAGCCTATGTTTGGGGTGAAATCCGCGGCCGCGCGCCTGCCGTCGCGCGGATT
>JBMFUH010000811.1:0-3653 GCA_049966735.1 Isosphaeraceae bacterium | reverse complement strand
CCAAGAGCAACGTCCTCCTGATCGGTCCCACAGGATGCGGCAAGACCGCCCTGGCGCAAACCCTGGCTCGCCGGCTGCATGTTCCCTTCGCCATCGGCGACGCGACCACCCTGACCGAGGCCGGCTACGTGGGCGAGGACGTCGAAAACTTGATCCTCAAGCTCGTCATGGCCGCCGACTACGACATCCCCGCCGCCGAGAAGGGAATCATTTACATCGATGAAATCGACAAGATCGGCAAGACCAGCCAGAACGTCTCCATCACCCGCGACGTCTCCGGAGAGGGGGTCCAGCAGGCGCTCTTGAAACTGCTCGAGGGAACCATCGCCAATGTCCCGCCCCAAGGAGGGCGCAAGCACCCGGAACAGCAGTATGTTCAGGTGAACACAACCGACATCCTTTTCATCTGCGGCGGCACGTTCGTGGGCCTGGATGAGATCATCGGCAAGCGGCTGGGGCGGAAGATGATCGGCTTCGGCCGCGGAGACGAGACAACTCGCGACCGCGAGCTGGAGCGCAACGAGTTGGTGGCCCAGGTGACTCCCGAAGACCTCGAGCGGTACGGCATGATCCCCGAGTTGATCGGCCGGCTCCCGGTGATCGCCACGCTCAACCAGCTCTCCGAGAACGACCTGGCCCGCATCCTCACCGAGCCGAGAGATGCACTCACGAAGCAATACCAGGTCCTCTTCCATTACGACGGCGCGAAGGTGGTATACACCGACGGCGCGATCCGCGAGATCGCTCGCCGCGCCAAAGCGCGGGGCACCGGCGCTCGCGCCTTGCGGTCGATCATGGAAAGCCTGATGCTCGACATCATGTACGACCTTCCCGAGAACGAGGCCGGCCGGACCTACACGATCACCGAGCAGGTGGTGCGCGGAGAGGAGTCGCTGTTCGGCGTCCCGGCCGCCTGAGTACCTCGCGATCGCTGTCGATGGAAAGGACCAATCCCATGCTTGCCATCCTCACCAGAATCTCGCTCCTTGCCGCAATGAGCCTGATACTCGCTGTCTCGGCCCGAGGAGACCAGTCCGGCACTGTCGAGAACAGCGCCTACCGGCTTAACGCCAGGGTCGCCGAGGGAACCATCCACGTCACGCTCGACGACCGTCTGCTGGGCATTCGAATTGCCGAAGGACCCTACATCTATCGGGCGAAGTCCGCGAACGAGCGAAGCCAGGAAAGCGCGCTCGGCCAGCCAGCCATCTCGGTCCGGGACGACCAACTGACGATCCGCGGGCGCCTGGCCGGGCTGGATCTCGAGCAGACCTTCACGCTTCCGAAGAGCCGGCCGATCATGGAAGAGCGCATCCGCCCGCGCAATGGCACTGGCTCCTTGATCGCTCTGGAACGCTTTCAACTTGGGTTCCAGCGGCCGATCGCGGATCGGTCGGGGAAGGTACGGCCCGAGCTGGCCGGCGACCGCGTCACGGCGGTTCCCCTGCGGCACCGGGCCGATGTATCGCGAGTGCTGGAATACAGCCTCGCCGAGCTGATCGCCGAGCCCGGCCACGAGTATCGACCCGCCGAGAGCTGGCGACGGAAGAAAGTGGTCTCCGCCCCGCGGCGCGCTGCCGAGGGCTGGGCGTGGACCCACGACGGCGCGACACTCGGCGTCTTCAGCTTCAGCCAGGAGTTGATGCGCTTCAGCGTGATCGCGGTGGAAAAGGGTCCCGAGGGCGTCAGCCTCCGCTTCGGCGGCGCGGGGATGGTTTCCGGTGAACCCGCGGCGCTGGCCCGCATCGCACCGGGGCAAACGGTCGACCTGGGCCTCACCCGCTACCAGTCGATTCGCGGAGGCTTCGCGCCGGCCGCCTATGCGTATCGCGCGCTCCTGGATGAGAAGGGCTGCCGCTTTCCGGCGGGCTTCAACCCGCCCGTTCACTGGGAGCAGCTTTACGACATGGAAGGGGCCTGGGACGACCGGCCGCACCGCTACACGAAGGCAGCTCTCGAGAAGGAGGCGGCGAAGGGCCGCGCGTACCACTGCGAGGCGCTTTACCTCGATCCCGGCTGGGACACCTCGTTCGGCTCTTTTCTCTGGGGACAGGACTGGCTGGGCCCGCAAGTCGCATTCGCGAAGGAGATCAGCAATCGCTACGGTCTGAAGCTGGCCCTCCACTGCCCGATGCCGCCCTGGGCGTCGTCGCCCGGCATGGCCATGGGACCGTTCAAGCCGGAGGACTGGCCAGCCTCGTGTCGCCGTCAGCCGCCCAAAGATCCGCCCGAAAACGAGAAAAAAGCTTTGATGGTCCCTGCCGTGCGCGCAGGCTGTCGCAACCTGGCCCTGCTGCCGGGCGCGAAGACACGCGCGTCCTCGACCCTTCCGGGCCACGCCATTCATCAACTCGCGCATCTGAACGACGGCTGGTATGGCAACGATCGAAGCTGGATCGCCGCGACGATGCCGGCCTGGGTCGAGATCGACCTGGGTTCGGTCTATTCGATCGGGCGCGTGTGCCTGAGCAATGACCAGCAGGGAGCCTACACCGACCGCGCGGCGTCGAAGCTGCGGGTCCTGACCTCGGTGGACCATGACGGCCGAAGCGCCTGGACGACGGTCGTCGACAAGCTCGATAAGCCGCTGGAGTCATCCCGAACTTTCGCCTTCAAACCGGTCCGGGCACGCCGGGTGCGCGTCGAGGTCGCTGCCAGCAACCAGGGCGAGGCACGGTTCGACGAGGTCGAGATCTACGAGGCGAAGCCTGTTACCGATGCCCTGGCATCGACCTTCGCCAGAGCGGTGAAGCGCGGTCCCGCGCCGCCGGCCGCGACCGACACCGGCCCCTTGATCTGCATGGGCTCGAAGCAGTTCCTGGCCGAGGCGGCCAAGCGCTTGCTGTCCCGCTGCGCGGAAGGAGCCGTTTTCCTGATGTTCGACGGCACCTGGTGGAACGGTCCGTGCACGGACCCAGCCCACGGCCACCCCATTCCTTACCGGATGGAAGACCACATGCGCGCCTGCCTCGACCTGGCCCAGCGCGTTCATGCTCTCTATCCACACGTGTTCATTGAAATGCACGACATGCTGGCGGGGGGATCCACCGAGCGGATGACTCCAGTTTATTACAAGTACGGCCTGCCGGGCAGCTACGACGACAACTGGGGCTTCGAGCTGATGTGGGACCCGATGGCCGACCTGAAATCGGGCCGGGCCCGCACACTTTACGACTACAACCTGGGTTGCAACGTGCCGGTCTACCTGCACATCGACCTGCGCAAGGACAACGAGCACTGCGTGGTCTTGTGGTGGTACGCCTCCACCTGCCGCCACCTGGGCATCGGCGGCACACACAAACGACCGGAGGTCGTGCGTGCTCAGCAAGAAGCCATGCGGCGGTATCGCGAGCTGGATCGGTTCTACAAGCGCGGAGAGTTCTTCGGAATCAGCGAGGAGATTCACGTTCATACCCTGAAAAGCGAGCAGGCGATGGTCGTGAATGTGTTCAATCTTTCCAACAACCAGCGCAAGATCGGGGGAAAAATCTCCCTGCGCGAGCTTGGCCTCGACCCGGCCCGATCGTATTCCAGCAGCGAGCCATGGGCCAGGGTGATCGGGGGCGAACTTCAGGTGGACCGGGAAATGCCTGCCTGGTCGGCACAGGTGGTCGAGATCAGAGCGAAACCGTAAACGACGTGGGACAAGGTTC
>JBMFUH010000810.1:0-3653 GCA_049966735.1 Isosphaeraceae bacterium | reverse complement strand
TTACTTTGGCCGGATCACTCTGTCCCGCGTCCTGGCCGAGCTGAGAAAAGACGAGGCGGATCTTTCCGGAGCAGCACTGATTGAAGCGCTGGACAGGCTCGAGGAACCGGCTGATCCCCCCGCCGCGCGACGATCCGCCTGCCGGGCAGCTCTGGCCGGGCGGACCTTCGCGCAGGCGGTCGCCTGGTGGGGAGCGCGGCTGGCCGAGGCGCTGGAACACGCCCACGACCGCGGTATTCTGCACCGGGACATCAAGCCCAGCAACGTCTTGGTTCTGGGCGATGGGATGCCCATGCTCCTGGACTTCAACCTCGCCCAGGAATCGGTGATCGATGGCCAGAACGGCCCCGGAGCAACGGACGAAGCCACCCTGGGGGGCACGGTCGACTACATGGCCCCCGAGCACCTCGAGGCCCTGGCCGAGGGGGTGTCGCAGCGGGTTGACGGACGGTCGGACATCTTCGGGCTGGGTGTTTTGCTTTACGAGGCCGTTGTCGGCAAGAAGCCGTTCTTGCCTCCCCGCAAGAGCCTGTCCGTGGTGGAGTGCCTTTTGCGCGCCGCCGAGGATCGACGCGGAGACCCTTCCGGCCGGTTTCCCGACTCGGCGGCCGTGCCCACCCCGTTGCAGGCGGTCATACGCCGCTGCCTCGAGCCCGAGGCCAGTGACCGCTATCAACACGCGGCCGATCTGGCGGCTGATCTCCGCGCCGTGGCCGATGACCTTCCCCTGGTACATGCCCGCGAGCCGATCGTCAGCCGAATTTCCCGGCGCCTCCGCCGCAACCGCCGACAGCTTGCCATGACCGCTATCCTCCTCTTGGCGGGCGTGGCGATGCTGGGGGCCTTCGTCAACTTCAAGTTTGATCTCTTCGACCGGTTCAACGACGTTAACGCTTCCTACCTGCAAGGCGTCAACGCCATTGATCGGGGTAATTTCCAGGAGGCGCAGATCTGGCTCGACAACGCGGCGAAACAGGCCGAACATTCCGAGAGAAAGCCGGTGCGGAATTTCCTGAGATGGGAGTCTTTCTGGGGGTTCGGCGGCAAGCTCCGCAAGAAGTTCGAAGTGCTCTGGACCTATCCTCCCATGGAGGAGCTCGAGGATTGGATTGCGGTCAAGGCCAAGTCGGCCAATTTGATCGTCACCAAGCGGGGCCAGGCCGATGCGCTCCTGGAGCGCTCGGAAGACCTTCGTTTCCGGCTGATCGGCCTGGGGGAAGACTTGCCGGGAGCGGTCAATGAACTGAAGCAGTTGCTCCAACCTTTCTATGTTCTGGAAACCAAGGAAGACGAGGTGGCGCCCCAGCACATTCTGGGCTTGCTTGATCCCGATCGACAGAAGCTTTTGCGGCACGAAGTGGACGAACTGCTTTTCCTCTGGATGGTCAGCGTTGAGAATGCCTGGCGCAAGGCCGAAACCGCGCCGGGGCAGGGCCGGCCGATGCTCGACCCCGGCGCCCTGCAAAACGCTCTCTTGGTCTGTGACCGGGCGTTGACCTTCGTGGAGTCCAAGGGGCCCTGGCTTGCCTTGCGGGCCGAGCTGCAAGAGCACCAGGCATCGGCACGGCTCGCCACGGAGTCGAAACAGAAGCGGCCGGTTGATTCCAGTCCCCGACCCCTGCTGCCGGGCGAGCCACTCCACGTCGGTCTGGAGCGATCCGCCACCGCTTGCTTCCAGTGGGGCCTGCTCTGGTCGAGCAGAGGCCGCAAGGACCGGGCGATCGAGTGGCTCGATCAGGCGGTCTGGCTCGACTGGTCCAACTACTGGTACCAGTTCTATCTGGCGTATCTCGAAGACCAGGAGGGGTTGCTCGACGACGCCCTCGATCACTACAGCGCGGCGGTGGCGCGACAGCCGAATTCCGCCTGGGTCCGCTTCGATCGCGCCCGGCTCTATCGGACCAAGGGACGCTGGTCGTGGGCGCTGGATGACCTGGTCCAGGCCCGCAACGGGATGAATGGTCGTCCCGAGGCGCGCCAGGTCACGCTCGAACTGGGCGTCCTGCACGGCGCGCTGGGGAACTTCGACAGGGCCGCTCGCGAATACGAGAAGATCATCCGCGAAGCTCCCGACACCAGGTACGCCCGCGCGGCACGGCTGAACCTGGCGAACATCGCCGCCGAGTCGGGCAAGGAGGAAAGCGCCAGGGCCGCCTACGAGTTGCTGCTCAAGGAAGATCCCGCCGACCGGCCGGCCCGGCTCAGCCGCGCCTTCCTGAACCTGCGGCTCGGCCACCCCGAAGCCGCCCTGAGGGATCTGGAGCTTCTGCTCAAGTCCCAGAGCAACGACCGTGAACAAGCCGAGTTGCTTTCGTCCCGGGCCATCGCCTTGTTGCTCCAGAAGCGTACGGCGGAAGCGGTGGCTGATGCCGATCTCGCCAATCGGCTGCACTCCTGTCCGGCTGGAGAACGGCTCTGGCAGCGCACGCTGCTGGCGGCCGGCCGGTACGACGAATTGGAACTGGACCATCCCGACGAGGTCCTCCTCTTGCCCATCGGCGGCGCCTGGCTCAAGAAAGACCTGCGCGCCGCGGCCCAGGAACTGGAAAAGCGCTCGTGCGGGTCCAACTGCGCATGCTACCGGGCAGCGCTCAACCTGGCTGTCATCTATTCCGCCCTGGGAGATCAGCGCGCGGCCAAGAAGGCGGCGGATCGCGCTCTGGCCATCACTGCCCTGTCTCCCGAGGTTCGCCTGATCCGGGCGCGCGTCTTCCGCCGCGCCGGCGATCAACGGCGCGCTCTCCGGGAGGTCGAGCTGGGACAGCAGCTCCAGCCCAACGGCCCTGGATTTCTCGAGCTCCGCGGCGTGCTCCTGACCGAGCAGGGCCACCCCAAGGAAGGACTGATCTACCTGGACCGGGCCATCACCCGCGCGCCGAATCACTTCGCCCACGTCCACAAGGCGACCGCCCTGGTTGCCCTGGGGCGAATCGAGGAAGCCATCTACGAATGGACCATCGCGCTCAAGCGTGATCCCGAGCTGCCCCAGGCCTACCTCGGCCGGGCGCAATGCTATGTGCGTCTGTTGATTTGGGACCGCGCCCTGGCCGACCTGGAACAAGCCGCCGCCTGGTCTTACGGCGATCTTCACCTCCAGATGGGCATCATGTTCACCTATGCAACCTGTCTCGACGAACGACCTGACCACTTCAAGCGCTGGCTGCTGCTCTTGGAGCGGATGGCTCGCCAGGGCTGGGACATGCTCACCCGGACCACCGTCCCCACCGGCTTCTTCGGCACGCGCTTGCCGTAGCCCGCATCATCATATCCAGATACGCATCACTTCAAGCAAGGCACCAGGCACTTCGACCATCTCGCGACAATCAACCGATCTGACGACACTCGTGGCACGCCTGGACCAGTTGGAACAAAGGAACGAGCGCCTGCAGCGGCAGCTCCGGCGCGGAAGGCAAGGATGTGATCAGGCTCGAGGTCCGTGATGGCGATTCCTCGATCCTCTTCAAGCTTTGAGGAACGTGGACCGAACTGGCGCGCTGATCGTTCAGGCGCGGCGCGCGGGCAGAGCGGCTTGCAACCGGCTTGCACACTTGTGAGACATCGTAGGGCCCGCGCTGTGCGCCAGACGCCTCGGCGGTCGGTCCGCACGGCGGGCCCTACGGGGAGCCAGCGACACGAAAACCGCCCTGGGAAGT
>JBMFUH010000809.1:0-3658 GCA_049966735.1 Isosphaeraceae bacterium | reverse complement strand
GAATGGACTGGTGGGTGAATCGCGGTAGTGTTATTCAGACAAGCTCCTAGGGAATACGTTTTCGGAATACCTTAACGGGTTTTACGGCGGGATTCAACGCCCTGCTCACTTTCTCCGCCAGGGCCGGATCGCGCCGGCTCCCCGGAGCCTCCCTTGACCGGAGCAACTCCGTCTGCTTACATTGTTTTTGGCCTCAAGCAAGGCCCCGTCGTCTAGCCCGGTCTAGGACACATGCCTTTCACGCATGCAACACGGGTTCAAATCCCGTCGGGGTCAATTTCTCGGCCAGTGGCCGAAAAATCGAGCAGGAGAGCGGATAGACCGTTGCCCGCTCTCCTGTAGTCTCCTCTCGACTTTCTCCTCTCTCAAGCAGACCCGAGAGCTGGTCACACGTCTTCACTTCGGCCCTGGCTCGGCGCCCAGGGCGTGCAGATGCGCGACGACGCAGGCCGCCAGGATCGGCACGTTGTAGCCCCCTTCGAGCACGCTGAGAATCCGTCCTTGCGCGTGTGTCTCGGCGACCTCGACGATCTCCTTGGTGATCGTCTCGAAGTCCTCGACCTCCAGGCCCAGGTCGCCCACGGGGTCTTCGCGGTGCGCGTCGAAGCCCGCGCTCACGAGGACGAGCTCGGGTTTGATCCGGTCCGCAAGCTGGTGCAGGCCGCTTCGAAACGCGGTGTGGTACGTCTTCGTGGGAATGCCGTGGGGCAGGGGGATGTTCATGGTGTGACCCAGCCCCGCGCCGGTGCCGATCTCGTCCCTGCTCCCCGTGCCAGGATAGAAGGGGAACCGGTGGATCGAGAGGTAGGCGACGCGCCCCGACGCATAAAAGATTTCCTGGGTGCCGTTGCCGTGATGGACGTCGAAATCGACGATCAGGATGCGATTGAGGTTAAACTTCGCGAGTGCCTCCGTCGCCGCGAGGGCCACGTTGGCAAAGATGCAAAAGCCCATACCCTCGTCCGATCGAGCGTGATGCCCCGGGGGACGAACCAGGCATAAGGCGCGGCGGTCACGCCCTTTCATCACATCGGAAACCGCCTCCATGCCCGCGCCGGCAGCCAGTCGGGCCGCTTCGATCGAGTGGGGATAGATCCAGGTGTCCGGGTCCACCGAGCCGCCGCCGCGCGCCTCGAGTTGCTCGACTTCTTTCAGATACCCAGGCGTATGGAGCCGAAGCAGTTCGTCGCGGGTGGCTTCGCGCACGGTGCCGGAGGGGCAGGTGTGGACGTACCCCGTCCGCTCCAGGTGCCGCAAGATCGCCTGCAGCCGCTCGGGACGCTCTGGATGCCGTGGCGGAACCTTATGTTCGAGCATCCGCCGATCCGTGTACAACGTGACGGCCATCGCTTGTCCTCCTCACCTCGTCCGTCCCGGAATCACGACCTTGCGAGCAGGGGATGATCTTGATCATAACAGAGTCGCCCGCGCAGGGGGCGTATCGTCCCCCGCGTTCCACGTGGAACCCGCGAGAGCAAGTCGCTCCGCGGCCGGCAATCGTTTGCTTTTCACGTGGAACCCGCGAGAGCAAGTCGCTCCGCGGCCGGCGATCGCTTGCTTTTCCGCTCCGGATCGCTCCTGTACAATCCTCCCCATGGCCGCACCCGCTCTTGATCCGTCGCCTTCCCGTCCCCTCCTTCGTGAGGGGGTGATCGTCGCCGTGCTGACCTTGGTCGGTGCCATAATCCGGCTCTGGGGCCTGAAGTTTCTGGGACTCGTCCATTTTGACGAAGGGACCTACGCCCTCGCCGGTCTCTGGTCGCTCTCGCCTGGTGGACTCTCGGCGCTCGATCCGATGGTGATCCCCTACGCGCCTCCGGGCTTTCCGTTCCTGGTGGGTGTCTCCTACCTCTTCTTCGGAGCAAGCGACATCGGCGCGATCTTCGTCTCGATTTTGGCCGGAACCTTGACGATTCCCGCGACCGCCTGGCTGGCGCGGCGGACGTTCGGGGCAGGGGCAGGGGCCTGCGCCGCGGCCCTCGTCGCGCTCTCGGGGTTCCACATCGCCTTTTCCCGGATGGCCCTGACCGACGCGTCGTTCCTGCTCTGCTGGGTTCTTGGGCTCATCGCCGCGCAGCGCTTCCTCGAGCGGCCCGGGATCGCATCGGCAACCGTCCTCGGCCTGAGCGTCGGCCTGGCGCAGCTCTTCAAATACAACGGCTGGCTGATCGGAGCGATCGTCATCCTGGCGGCGGCAATGGGGTGGATTGTTGATGAAAAGGACCGTGCCCGCTCGAGGCTGCTGGTTCTCTGGGGATCAGGCCTGCTCGCCGCGCTTGTGGCCGCCGCGGTTTACTGGCCCTGGTACCGCTTCGTCGAGGCACATGGCGGATACGCCAGCCTCCTCGCGCATCAGCGGCGCTACATAGGAAGCATTCACTCCTGGCTGCCAAACTTGAGGCTGCAACTTGAGCAGGTGACGGCACTCTCGGGCGGATGTGTCTGGGAAGCGTGTGTCTATCTGCTGGCACTGGCTGGCTTGCACCTGGTCGTCCCACCGTGGACTCGGAGGCAGCAAATCGCCGCATTGTATCTCGTCTTTCTGACAGTCGCGTTTTTTGTGTTGCCCATATTCTACTGGATCGTCGGCGTCGTCTGGATGCCGCAACTCAATCGATGGACAACAGGCCAACGTGTACTCGGCCTGGGCTGGTTGCTCCTGTCGACCCTGACAGAGTTCTACCATCCGTACGCGCGCCTCTGGCTGCCACTTCAGCACCTCGGCTGGGTGATCTTGCCTGGACTCTGGTCATTGAGCCTCTCAACTGGCGAGGGTCCGCCGTGCGCCTCGGGGCCCGTATGGTCGAACTCACGCGCGCTCCGGTTGCTGACAATTGTTGTTGGACTTGCCTGCCTGCGGCTCGTGTACCCGTTGGGACACCCTGTCTCATTCCCCGCGCCCTTCGGGTCCGGTGATCTCCCACGCCCAGTTGCCCGTTCAGATTCAGTCCGGATCGCGGTCAAGCAAGTGCTCCACGAGCTTCCGCCCGGCATCGCCGGCTTGCGGCTGCTGGTTCGTCCGCCGGTCACGTTCTACCTGGGTGGTCGCGTTCCAGCCCAGGTCGAGCCGAACCTGGACCGGCTGCTGGTGTCTGGAAACCCAAAGTTCCGGGCGCTCGTCGACGTCGCCCAGTTGAGGCAAGAAAAGGATCTCGAGACGGCGAAAGCGAAGCTCCTCAGCCGCTGGGAGATCGTGCACGAGTACCCGACGCAACTCAATCTGCCGACGCTGCTGGATGTCGATCCCGGCGCGGCTCGATCGGGGAAGTCCGACGCCGCGACCGCCCCGCTCTGGTTGCTTCGCCCGCGCACGAAGGGAACGCTCCCATGAAACCCCACCCTCCCGTCTCGCTCTGGCCCGATCGCAAGGCCCTCGGGCCGATCACCGACCTGTACCAGCTCACGATGATGTCAGGCTACCTGGCGACGGGGATGGCCCACAAGCGGGCCTCGTTCGAGCTGTTCGTCCGCCGGCTGCCGTCCCATCGAGCGTATCTCGTCTTCGCCGGGCTCGAGCAGGCCGTCGGCGATCTCTTGACGATGGCGTTTTCGCCCGAGCAGATCGAGGGGCTGCGCTCGTTTCCCGCCTTCGCCCACGCGGACCCATCCTTCTTCACCACGCTCGGTTCGATCCGGTTCGAGGGGGACATCTGGGCGG
>JBMFUH010000808.1:999-3671 GCA_049966735.1 Isosphaeraceae bacterium | reverse complement strand
CTCGCCGCCAATCCGCCCATCGATCTCTTGACCTGCGCGGAAGCCATGCACCGGCCCGAGAACCGGGTTTACGACTGGAACTTCGCGCGCTGGCTCCGCTCCGGGGTGAGGCGGCTGCACCGGCGGTTTCCCGACCTGGGCCGGGCCGATCTCAGGGGTGTCGACTTGCTCTTTGACTTTGACGATCGCTACACGGCCCCGGGGAACGGCTTCGCGAGCGCGGCCGATTATTATGCTCGCACCAGCACCTTGCCCTTGATTCCGCGGATCAAGCTGCCGGGGCTGGTGATCCACGCGGCGGACGATCCGTTCATTCCCGTGGAGCCGTTCCTGCGCGCCCGGTTTCCGGCGACCCTCCGGTTCGAGCTGACCGAGGGAGGGGGCCACCTGGGATACGTCAGCCGTCGCCCCTGGCAAGGAGACCGCCGCTGGCTGGAGGCTCGCCTGGCCGCCTGGCTCGCCGAGCGCTGGGGCGTCTCGACCGACCGACTTGATTTCGCCGCGTCCTCTCCGACCGAAGAACGCGCCAACCTGGGAGCTTGCAGCCGCCATGCCTGACCAGCCCTTGAACAAGTACCGAGCCGCGATCGAGGTCCTCATGCAAGGACGTGATCGACTCGTCGAGAGCCTGGCCGACGACGTGCTCGATCAGCGGGAAATCCTGCTGGACGGAGGCTTCCAGTTTCACGAGTTCCTCGAAGCGCAAGGCGCGCGGCTGCACTTTCTGGGCTTGATCCTGGGCCATCTGGAACAGTCGGCCGAGCTGATGGAAGAGGTCTCCGCGGCCCGTCAGCGGTTCACCAACCCGGAACCGCGACCCGAGCCGCCGCAGCCTCGCAAGCGCCCGCGGGGCCGAAACCCCCGGAACGCCAAGCCCCGCAAGGAGCCCCCGCCCACCTCGGAAGGGACGGTGGACGACATCCCGTTCTGACGCGGTCTTCAAGCCAGCCCGGTTGCCCGTGGATGTGGCGCTCGACGTCCGCGCACCCAGGGAATGATTGATGTCGATGCTTTGAATGGGCAGAAGACTGAAGCGACACTGTTTTCCGACACCTTCTCCCTCCCGGGGAAGCAGCAGCTCCCTGACTCAGTGGTACGCCAGATCGGGCTCGTGGCGCGGCGGGCCGTTTGACGAAAGGTTCTGATCGAACTCGGCGAGCATGGCCCGCAGGTCTCCGACGGTGACCGGTTTGACCAGATGCATGGCAAAGCCTGATTCCCGGGTGCGGCGGCGGTCTTCCTCGTGGCCCCAGCCGGTCACAGCCACGATTCGAGCCAGGGCCGTTTCGGGACGCTCGCGGAGACGCATCGCCACCTCGTAACCGTCCATCCCGGCCATCTCGAGATCGAGCAAAATGATCTCCGGCAGGAAAGAACCTACCTGCTCCAGCGCGGACTGACCACTGTGCACGACCCGTACCTCCTGGCTGAAGACCGCGGTCATCAGCCTTCCCAGGCTGTCGGCTGCCTGGACATTGTCATCGACGATCAGGACCCGGCGAGGAGGGAATTTACCGGGGACCTCGGGGCGGGGCGTCACGCGCGACGGTTCGCTCTGGATCAGCTCGCGAGGAGATGTTGGCAGCGTCACCACAAACTCGCTGCCCAGATCCCTGCCCCGGCTTTGAGCCGTGATCGTTCCACCGTGCAGCTCCACCAAGTTCTTGGCCAGGCTGAGGCCGATGCCTCCTCCCTCGTGCGACAGCCCGACTCGCCGCTCGCCCTGCAAGAAGAGGTCGAAGACCTTGGGCAAAAGGTCGGGTTCAATGCCGATCCCTGTATCCCGGACACGGATGGTGATTTCCCGGTCGTGTCGTTCGACAACCGGACTGATGCGTCCTCCTCGAGGCGTGTACTTGGTCGAATTGATCAATAGATTCGTGAGAATCTGTTCCAGCCGCGTTGGGTCCGCCTTCAGAATGACCGGCCCGCCAGGAATGGAGACGTGCAGCTCGTGATGTTGATCGTCGACAAGGGGACGGGCTGTTTCGACCGCCTGGGCGACCACCTCGGCCAGATTCATTTCCTCCTTGTGGAGGTTGATCTTTCCCCGGCTGATTCGCGAAACATCAAGGAGATCGTCGACCAGCCTCCTGAGGTTGCCCACCTGGCGCTTGATCATCGCCAGCTCTCGACCCGCCCCATTGCCGTACGTCCCCGCCTGCTCCAGCAGGTCGACCGCCGTCTGGATCGGGGCCAGCGGATTGCGCAGCTCGTGCGAGAGGACGGCCAGGAACTCTTCCTTGCGGCGATCGGCTTTGCGCAGTTCTTCCTCGGTGTGCTTACGGCCGGTGATGTCCGTGAGCATCCAGAGGATGCCGACCACCGCGCCCTGGTCGTCCTTGTACGGGCTGGCGGAGACAATCGCCCACAGCTCCCCGCCGTCGGCGCGGCGAAAGCGAAGGTCGTGGACGTCGGCCTGGCCCTGACGCCTCTCTTCCAGTTTCCCTACCACCAACGAATGATCGAGCGGGTCGATGAAGTCGAACACCGATCGCCCGGCCAATTCGGCAAGCGGAATGCCCAGCATCTCGGCCAGGCGGGCGTTGGCGAAGGTGATCTTGCCTTGCGGGTCGAGGATCCAGATCCCTTCGAGAGCCGTCTCGACAATCCGCCGGAATCGTTCCTCGCTCTGCCGGAGCCGCGCCTCGGCGCGTGTGCGGTCGGTGATA
>JBMFUH010000808.1:0-989 GCA_049966735.1 Isosphaeraceae bacterium | reverse complement strand
GTGATATCGAGGCAGGAGCCGATGTAGCCGGCGAACGTGCCGTCCGCGGCGAATCTGGGGACGCCGTTGGCCAGCACCCAGCGATACTTGCCGTCGTGCCGCCGCAGCCGATACTCCATGGAAAAGGGCCTGCACGCCTCGAACGACCTGGTGTAGGTTTCCAGGAACCCCTCCAGGTCTTCCGGGTGAACGCCCTGGGTCCAGCCGAGCCCCATCTCCTGGTCGATGGTCCGTCCCCTGAAGTCGAGCCATTGCTTGTTGAAGTAATTGTGCTGTTTGTCCGTGCCTGCTCCCCAGATCATCACCGGCGTGGCGTCAGCCAAGGTTCGAAACCGCTCTTCTCCCTCCCTGAATGCCTGTTCGATTCGCTTTCGCTCGGTGATGTCCTCGGCGATACCGGCAACCCGCACGACCCGCCCTGACGCATCCCTGATCGGGAATCCGCGGTCCCAGATCCAGCGGATCGTCCCATCCGCTCGGACAATTCGATACTCTTCCGCCGTCGCCTCGCCCCTGACCAGCTTCCGGAAAACCAGCGCCGCTCTCTGGCGGTCCTCCTCGTGAATGGCTTTCAGATAAGACATCGGCTGCTCATGCAGCGACTGGCACGATCGTCCCCACAGTCTTTCATAAGCCGGGCTGACGTAGGCCACTCTGGGCCCGTTGGTCTCATAAATCCAAAAGACATCGTTGATGTGGTCGGCGAGCTGGCGGAACCGCTCCTCGCTTTCGCGCTGGGCCTGCTCGGCGCGATGGCGTTCGGTGATATCTCGAAAGACGATCACGACGCCTTTGATCTGCCCCCGCGGATCCTTGATGGGGGCGGCATTGTGCTCCACGCAAACTGTCAGGCCCATTTTGGAGACGAGCATCACCTCATCGTCAGAGAGAATCACGTCTCCGTCGCGGACCACCCTGGCGATGGGGAGATTATCAGTCCTCAACGTGCTTGCCAGGACCGTGCGGAAAACCTCGCCCAGCGGGCGGCC
>JBMFUH010000807.1:0-3683 GCA_049966735.1 Isosphaeraceae bacterium | reverse complement strand
GCGCGCGGTGGGGCGAGGCCAGCCGGTTCCTGCCTGTCTCCGGTTTTCAGGTCTTCGCCGAGCGGGGAGCGGCCTGGCTGGAGCTGCCCGAGCGCATCCAGTGGTGGGACCCGAGCGGAATCCACGAGGAGAAACTGCCCCTGGAGCCGACCGTCGGCGATGTGCTCAACGATCAGTTCCATCGGCTGGTTCACAAGGGGCAGTCGCTGGCGCCGACGATTCGCGACGCCCTCGAGATCGCCCGGTTGGTCGAGGACCTGAAGCGCAGTCAAACCGAGGGAATCGTGGTGCGGCGAGGAACGGCATAGGCTCTAGGAAAACCGAGCATGGGTAGGACGCCCCTGGAAATTCGACAGCCGACCGTGAGGAAAACTTCCTGCCTCTGGCTGGTGCTGGCGGCCGCCGCAGTGGGCCTGGGTCTGATCTGGGAATCGATCCAGGCCAGCTCGGCCACTTACGACGAGGCGACATATCTGCGTATCGCCGCGCGATGGTGGCGGACCGGCGAGCAGTCCGAGATCACGCGGATGGGCTCGCCGCTCCTGTTCTGGAAGCTCCAGCAGGCGCCTGTGTTCTGGCTGCTCGACCAGACCGGCCGGGGGGCTCTGATCGATCAGCCGATGGAGCACCAGGCCGAGTTGCTGCCGCTGGTCCGCGCGGGGGCTCTCTGGATCTGGCTTGTGGCGCTGGGGCTTTGTGCATTGTGGAGCCGGCTTCTTTACGGGCCCCGGGCGATGGCCTTGGCCGCCTGGCTCTTTGCTCTCAGCCCGAACCTGCTGGCTCACGGCGGCCTCGTGACCATGGAACTGCCGCTTGTGGCCGGCACGACGGGAATGTTGCTGCTCTTCTGGGCGTTCCTCACGAGCGGCCAGCGCAGGTGGTTCTGGGCCTCGGCAGCGCTGGGCGGAATCGCCTTCTCATGCAAGTTCACCACCGTGCTTTTGCCGCCCATCCTTGCGGTCGTCTGGTGGTGGGATCACTGGGGCAGGCAGGAGTCGCCAGGGTGGATGGTTCTGGCGCGCCGGATCATCCTGGGGATGGCGGCTTACGTGGCCGTGCTGGTGCTGGTCGATTTCGTCGTGAGCGATTTCGCGGTCCTGCCGCTGAGCGGTACGAGGGGGCATCATCCCACGATCGAGGCCAGATTCAGCAGCGGGCTGGGGCCGTGGATCGCCCGGCTCTATGAGATCCCGATTCCCCAGGACTGGGTGGGCCTGGCCAATCAGATGCACCATCAGGCATCGGGCGGGCCGAGCTATCTGCTGGGCGAGCGCCGGCTTACCGGCTGGCGCTGTTACTACTTCGTCGCCCTGGCCGTGAAAGTGCCGCTAACCTTCTGGTTGCTGCTGGCTGGACGGCTCCTGCTGGTGGAAGGGAACGAGCCGCGGCGCGATCAGGTGTTGCCGATCACAATCGGGCTCTTCCTGGCCGCGACGGCGCTGGGTTCGACACGGAATTACGGCGTCCGCTACCTGCTGCCTCTCTTTCCGCTGGCCATCATCTGGGTCTCGATTCTGGCGGAGCGAGTAACTGTTCGAGGAGGTTTGCCAGCCAGTTGGCCGGGCTGGATTGTCGGTCTCGGGTTTGCGGGACAGGCGCTGGCCGTCGCGTTGGTTTACCCTCACGAGCTGACCTACTTCAACGCTTTGGCCGGCGGACGCTGGGGTGGGAGGCACGTCCTGGCCGACTCGAATCTCGACTGGGGCCAGGGGCTGAAGTCGCTGGCTGAGCTCCAGCGCGGGGAGCCGGAGTATCGCGATCTCACACTCTTCTACTTCGGCGACACCGAGCCCAGGTATTACGGCGTGGCGGCCAAGGCGTATGTTGTGGATGCGGTCGACTCCTATTCGGAGCTGCCAGACTTGCACACGCTGACCACGCGGTACGTGGCGGTCTCGGCCTCGCTCCAGTGGGGCCCCTGGGGACCACCTGGTTTCTTCGCGGACTTGAATTCGATTCCGCCGGTGCGAATGACCGACGACACGACGATCGCCATTTACCTGACGGAGGAATTGTCGGCCAGACGGTAGGGCAAGAAGGGAGAGTACGGTCGATGATGCCCCGATTCCGCTTCACACTCGGCCACTTGATGGTCTTGATCGCTACCTCGGCTCTGCTCATGGCCAACGCCATGTTCGTCAACCAGGGAGGCCTCGTCTTTTACAGATTATCATCTTTTATAATAGAATGTGCTGTGGTGGGCATCCTGATTCACAGCCGGCGGCTGTCGCGATGGATGTGGGTCTTGATCGCGGCTCACGCCGGGCCACCGCTCCCGCGTATCGCACAAGCACTGATAATCCTGCTTGCCTTTGACCATGGCCCGTACACCATGCTGGCAGTTCAAACGACTCTGTATTTGGCGTGTTCGCTCCTGAACGTCTTGGGCCTTGCCATGACGTTTCGAGATATCCGCCGCAGGCTGGCCTGCTATGAGGACGCTGCGAGAAATCCGGCTGCCGAATTCCCAGATGAGACCACATAATAAAACTTTCAGTATAGTTGCATATATGGTAATGATTCAGTACAGATCACGCCCCCGCGAGAGCCGATCTTCCAGGCCGTCGGCCAGCTCGGCGATCTTGCGAATGACGTTCTGGGAACCGATCAGGACGGCGGATTCGACGGGCATGTTCTCGACGACCACGAAGTACTCCTCCCCGCGCAGGACGCGGATGGCGAAGTGGCCGTCGGTCATCCGGGCGTTGTAGGTGAGAAGAGTCCGGCAGTCGCGGTCGTTGGCCGGGCCGCAGATCGAGACGAGGGTGAGCAGCGACCGGCCCTCGGCGTCGGTTCCGGCCGGGCCCACGTAAACGGCCTGCTTGCGGTCGAGCCGGGAGGGGACAGTCAGCCGCCAGCCGTGGCTGGAAGGAACGACGTCGAAGCCGGACCGAGCCACGAATTCGCGGATCAACCGCTCAACATCGGGATCGCGGGGTTCCGGCGCCTCGTAGTCCCCCAGTGCCTCGGCGCCCGCGCCCGCGTCGGCCTGGGCCGCGCCCAGCGGCAATCCGCAGCTTGAGCAGAAGCGGTTCGACTCCAGGTTGGCCGTCGTGCACCGGGCGCAGACGATCGTGATCATTGGCATGGGTCAGACCTCGCCATGAGAAGGATGTCGACAGGGCAAGGCCGCCGCGGAAGCTCGTTCCGGACGAGCTCATGGCAGGCCTTGCCCGCGGGGAGGAGCCGCGCAGGTTACTTTTCCGTGACCTCGATCGAGGCGATCAGATCATCGAATGCACGGCGGATGGAATTCATCGTCTTGTCGGGCCCGACCATCTTGAGAAAGTAGCCGGCCCGGTCGGTGATGACGATGGCCACGTACATCCGGGCGTTGTCCCGTTCCGGTTCGGGGGCAATGCCGGGGAAGGAGGAAGGCTTGTAATGCCCGGCCGTCTCGACGCGGGTGACGTCGGTGTTCTTCCCCTTGAGCTTCTTGCTTTCGATCCGGGGAGGATTCCCGTCGGGGTCCTGGAACTGACTTTGCCAGCGCTTGAGGTTCGCCTCGACGGAACCGGCCCCGCCGGGGAAAGCATAAACGATCAGCGTCGCGGGATAATCGTCTCCCGACACCGGATCAACCTTGAGCTGGGCCCGGCGCATCGTCGATCTCGTCGGGACCGACTTCCATGCCTCGGGCGCCTGGAAGGTCAATCCCCCCGCGTCCACGCTCTTCTTGGGTT
>JBMFUH010000806.1:0-3686 GCA_049966735.1 Isosphaeraceae bacterium | reverse complement strand
CAGCAATACTGGATCATCGACCGTTTCCGGCGGATCATGATCGTCTACCGCAAGGGACTTGCCGGTCCCACGTACGAGCTCATCACGGAGGCACAGGATTACGAGACGGATCTCCTGCCTGGATTCGTGCTCCCGCTGAAGAAACTGCTCCAGGAGGCAGATCGGTGGAGGCCCCAGCCCAAACCGCGCGCCTCCCATTCCCAGCGCCAGCCGCGCGCCCCCCGTTCGAGGCCTCGCAACCCCAATCCCCCCGCCGGAGGGACGGCATGAGCACGTCCACCAGCACCTCGCGCCTTCATGGTCGCTATGGTCTCCGTTCGTCGGGGATGGCGATGACACCTCAGCAATTCGACGAGACCCCGGCATGGGCCTGGGATGACCGCTACCGCTATGAATTGATCAACGGAGTGCTGATCGTGACACCTCCCGTAAGTGATGCCGAGGCCGGGCCTAATGACGAGCTTGGACACATGCTTCGGACCTATAAAGAATCTCACCCTCAGGGTCGCTCCCTCGACTCGACCATGCCCGAACGGACCGTTCCCGGAACACCCAACCGACGCCGTTGCGATCGGGCCATCTGGACCGGGCTGGGGCGGATTCCCGACTCGAAAACGGACGTTCCCTCGATCGTGGTCGAATTTGTCTCTTCCCAGAGGCGCGACGCCCTCCGCGACTATGAGCTGAAGCGCGACGAATACATGGCCGCCAGAGTGTGCGAATACTGGATCATCGACCGCTTTCAGCGAATCATGACGGTCTATCGGAATGAGCCAACTGGGGTGGTTTCGCTGATCATCAAGGAAACGGAAACCTACCGAACGACGCTACTTCCCGGATTTGAGCTGCCACTCTCCCGCTTGCTGGCCGCAGCCGACGAGTTGTCTTCTCCTCGCAAGAAATCACGCAAGCCCAATCCCCCCGCCGGAGGGACCGATGGTTAAGATTCGCCGCGCTTATGAAGTCCTGTTTCTGGGACTCTTCCTCTTCTTTCTGCTGATCACCGACCTGCGCTACCTCAAGGGGTGGCCGGTGTCGCTCTTCCTGGAAGCCACACCGCTAGTGGCCGTCGCCACGGCGCTCACCACCCATACCATCTACCGCAACCTGGTCTGGGGACTGGTCGTCATCGCCATCACCATGATGCTGGGGCGGGTCTGGTGCAACTGGATGTGCCCGTTCGGCATCCTGCACCACCTCTTCGGCTACATCGGCAACCGGCGCAACACCAAGCAGATGATCGAGGTCAACCGGTACCGGAAGATTTACGCCATCAAGTACTACATCCTGGGGGTGATGCTGGCGATGGCCTCGCTCTGGATCATTCCCACCGTCCTCGACGCCCCCTCTCACGCGGCAAAAGCTTATGCCGAGGTGGCTGGGCCGGGCGCCGTGTCGCTGATCAAAGTGTTCGCGCCCGCCGCGCTTCTCGGCGTGCTGGCGCTGCTGGGCGTTTTTCTGGCGACGGTGTCATTCTTGCCCGAGCGGCTGGGCGGCCCGCGAACGGCGACAGTGCTCAAAGGCGTGGCCATTCTCGCGGTCTGCGCGGCGCTCGGCGGACTGGCCGCGGCCGGGCCGGCGCGAACCCTCGCCGCGGTGGGCGCGGGACTGAGCCGATCAGCCGAACAACACAAGATCAACCGCAGTTCGCTCCAGATCGGCTTGCTCGACCCCATCGCGCTGACGGTCCGGTCGATGACCACGAGCGTTCTGCCCACCGTGCACGAGGCGACCGAGAGCGTCTACACCGAACCGCGCGAGTACTGGCAGGCCTGGATCGTCGGCCTGATCTTCCTGGGCTTCCTCTTCGCCAACTGGTGGATTCCCCGCTTCTTCTGCCGGGCCATCTGCCCGCTGGGAGCGCTTCTGGGGCTGTTCAGCCGGTTCTCGATCTGGCGAATCGATCGCGACCCGGTGCGCTGTACCGACTGCGATCTCTGCCTCAAGAGCTGCGAAGGGGCGTCCGACCCGCACAAGGACCTGCGCAAGAGCGAGTGCTTCGTCTGTTTGAACTGCATCGAGGATTGCCCGCACGACGCCCTCTCGTTCCGCTTCTTGCCGCGGAAGGCGAGCCAGGTGACCTATCCCGAGGTCGGCCGCCACGAGTTGCTCTTGGCCGGGCTCTTCGGCCTCTTCTTGTTCCCGATGGTCCGGCGCTCCGGCGGCGTGAAGAAGAACTTTAGCCGGAGCGTGATTCGACCGCCTGGCTCGGTGGCCGAGGATGAGTTTCTGCGGCGCTGCATCAAGTGCGACCAGTGCATCCGCGTCTGCCCGACCAACGTCCTGCAACCCGCGTTGTTCGAGGCGGGGCTGGAGGGCCTCTGGACGCCGATCATGATCTCCAAGATGGGCTGGTGCGAGCTGAACTGCACCCTGTGCAGCCAGGTTTGCCCCACCGGCGCCATTCGGGAGATCTCGATTGCCGAGAAGCTGGGAGTCGGACCGTTCGAGGGCAAGGGGCCCGTCAAGACCGGTACCGCCTTCTACAATCGGGGACGCTGTCTCCCCTGGGCCATGGACACCAGTTGCGTCGTCTGCGAGGAGGTCTGCCCGGTCAGCCCCAAGGCCATCTTCACCCGCAACGTGGAAGTGACCGACCGCTGGGGCGCGACCATCCAACTCAAGCGGCCTTACATCGACGCCGACAAGTGCATCGGCTGCGGCATCTGCGAGCACGAATGCCCCGTGAAGGATGACCCGGCCGTCTACGTGACGGCCATCGGCGAGTCGCGCGACAAGAGCCGCTCACTGCTGCTCTCCCTGGTCGAGGGTGAAGGTCGCGATCTGATCTCGGTGTGACGTAGGTAGTACGATAGCTATGATGGAACCGCTAGACGATGAATGATTCCCCACGGGACGGGAGAGGAGACCATGACAGGTCGTGGCGATCGACTCGAGGAAATGGCTTCGAAAACCTTGGACGACAACACCCCGCGAGATCGGCTCATCGCACCGAATGAGGAAATCGAACCAAGGGATGAATGGGAGCGATTGATCATTCGGATCGGGACTAATTGCGGCGTCTCTCTGCCCCATGAGGCCCTGAGCAGCGAAGGGCTGTACGAATAATGGCCTATCTGGTCGATACCAGCATCCTGGGTCGGCTGGCGAACAGTGCGGATCGGGATTACGCGGTGGCCCTCCGCGCCGTGATTGAGTTGCACCGGCGCGGTGACGTGCTGCACGTCGCTCCGCAAAACCTGATCGAGTTCCGCACCGCCGCCACTCGGCCCACGGCCGTGAATGGATTGGGGTTGTCTGCCGTGGAGGCGGAGGCGAAGACCTCGGATTTCGAGGTGGCTTTCCCGTTGCTCGTGCAAACACTCGATATCTATCCGGCGTGGAAAGCCCTCGTGGGCGCCCTGGGGGTTACCGGCAAGCAGGTGCACGACGCCAGATTGGTGGCTATTTGTCATCTTAACTGCATCAGCCACTTGCTGACTTTCAACACTATGCATTTCAAGCGGTTGGCGGTCCATGCCCCGGGAATAGTCGTCGTCGACCCCGCGACAGTGTGATAGGTGATCCTTGGCAACAGCCCCATCACCGATGCCGGGCTGTCGCACCTCGAGCGATTGAGCCACCTTCAGAGCGTGAACGTAAGGAAGGGGACCAAGGTTACGCGGGGCGGCCTAGCCTATGTTTGGGGTGAAATCCGCGGCCGCGCGCCTGCCGTCGCGCGGATT
>JBMFUH010000805.1:0-3689 GCA_049966735.1 Isosphaeraceae bacterium | reverse complement strand
GCTCAGACGCTCGCGCTGGAACTGCGCTCGTTCGTGGTGACCTCAATCGCCAGTGAGCTCGGCCTGATCATCGACCGGGCCGGCCGGGTGATCAAGGAATCAACCTATGAGGCCCTGGCCGTTGCCCCGATCAACACCAACAGCGTTTCGTTGCACATGGATTTCAACTGGACCAAGATGGATGCCATGCTGGCCAAGTACGGCCCCGCGCTCACGTTCGACTACCACACGCGCGAGGCCCTCTTCGTGATCGAGTCGGCCCGGGACGAGGACATCGAGGCGATCCTCAAGGAATTTCAGATCGAGCAGGCCGACGCTTATTTTGATCGCTCGCGCCGGGTGCGCGGGGAGATGATCGAGAAGTTCCAGAAATCTCGCGCCGCCCAGGCGCGCAGGTGAACAATTCGCGGGGGAGGAACGTTCAATGTTGCCAGATGTCTCGCGTCGCGATGCACTGGGAGTGATCGGCGGTGGGGCGGGAATTGTTGTGACGGGCTTTGCCGCGGTTCCCTCGTTGGCAAGTTCTGTCACTCAAGATCCGGCTCACCGGTCCAAGCTCATCGTCGTGGGCGGACACCCCGACGATCCCGAGTCCGGTTGCGGCGGAACGATGGCCTGCTTCGCCGATCGGGGACACGAGGTCGTTGCCCTCTATCTCACGCGCGGAGAGGCGGGAATCGCCGGCAAGAACCATGACGAGGCCGCCGCGATCCGGACCGCGGAATGCCTCACGGCGTGCAAGATCCTCAAGGCGCGCCCCGTCTTCGCCGGTCAGATCGACGGATCGACCGAGATCAACGCGGCCCGGTATGACGAGATGCACAAGCTCCTGGAGCGAGAGCGGCCCGACATCGTCTTGACCCATTGGCCCGTCGATACCCATCGCGACCACCGGGCCGCGTCGTTCCTGGTCTATGATGCCTGGCTGCGGCTGGGCCGGAAGTTCGCGCTTTACTACTTCGAGGTCATGTCGGGCTCGCAGACGCAGAACTTTGCTCCAACCGACTATGTGGACATCACCGCCACGGAGGAGCGCAAGCGCGCGGCCTGCTTCGCCCACAAGAGCCAGCATCCCGCGGAATTCTACGCGCACCACGACCTGATGAACCGCTTCCGGGGCAAGGAGAGCGGGCACAAGTACGCCGAAGCGTTCGTCCGGCACGTGCAAAGCCCGGGCGGTCTAGCACCGTGATCATCCATGGTCGGCGGGGGGGGTGATCGGCCCCTCCGCCGACTGGTGCGTTCGCGCTCGGCTTGGCGCACCGTACACGATCACGGCGAGAGCGCTTCAGACAGCCTGGCTGGGCCATGGCAACCAGCGAATGTCAGATGCCAGATGGCAGATGGCAAATGCCAGATGGCAGATGGCAAATGCCAGATGGCAAATGGCAAATGCCAGATGGCAAATGGCAAATGCCAGATGGCAACCAGCCACTCGCCACTCGCCACTAACACCCTCACACGGCCTGGCTGGGTCCTCCCTCTTCGATGACCTTGAATCCCATCAACTGGCTCAGGTCTTGCATGGGCCGAGTGTAGTCACCGTAGAAGACAGCGCGGTGCAGGAGGGTCATCGTGTCGCCCTTGTTGACCGATGCGCCCCAGTTGAGGAAGAGGCGTCGGGCGTCGGGTACGCTCTGGGCAAACTGGGTGCGGCAGGCCAGTGGACTGGTGCTGGTCTCGAGGATCTTGCCGGTGACCATGAGCATCGTCTCGGCATTGATCAGCTTGGCGCAGGTGACAGGCTGGCCGACCCGGTGCTGCACCTCGAGCGCCACGCCGCCCCGGCTGTCGGTCTGGGTGCGGATCACGAAGGGGAGCCGGTTGCTGCCGGGGCCGTCCATCTTCGTGGCCGATGTGCAGTGGAAATGCACAAGCGCGTTCTTGGCGATATCGATCACCGGGTCGGAAATGAACCCGGGAACGTGGAAAGCGTAGGCGAAGAGGAGCATGGTGAGCGTCGAGTCGATGTCTCCCTCGCAAGCGCCGACGAGTCCCAGGTCGTTGAGCTTGCTGAAGGTCAGGCAGCCCCGGGGATTGCCCATGCAGTAAATGCTGGCGATCGCCTGGGCCTTCTCCTTGATCATCAGGTTCTTGACCGCCAGGTAGAGCCGGGCGGACTCGATGATCTCCGGCCGAGTGGGCTCGACGATGCGCCTGGCCTTGCTGATCCAGTATTCCTGCGCCTCCTTCTCGGCGGCTTTGGGATCGACAGCCTTCATGGCCTCCATAACCGTGTCGTTGGAGATGGTCACCAGCTCGGCGCCCAGCCTCTGCTTGACATGACTGGCCGAGCAGGCGCCGGCCGAGCCGTGCGGCGCGCCGACGCAGAGTACCCGCGTGTGCTTCATCCGGGCCGGTACGCGCAAGAGGCCGACCGCGCGATCCAGGTCGGACCAGTCGCTGGAGGGGAGTAGGACAACCTTCTTGCCTTCCTTGTGCCACTGGGGGAAATACATCCAGCCGTGGCCGGAAAAGGGTTGCGAGAAGAGGACGGTGGGCTTTCCCACGTCGATCAACTTGCTCAGCACGGGGGCGTCGCCGCCGTGATGGGACAGGTGGATGATCAGCAGGCCGTCGGCTTCCTTGAGCTTGGCGGCGATCTCGTTGACGTTGGCCGGCGGGACCATGTCTCCCCCGACGAACTTCACGTCGCCCAGCTTGTTCTCGAGGTTGGCGAGATACTTGTCGAAGCGGCCCAGCTCCTCGGTGGGGCGGGTCAGATAGTCGTCGCCGGTCCGGCCGGCGTAGAGCTTGTAGATCCTGGCAGGCGGCAGCTTGGACCAGCCCTCCGTCTGGGCAGGCGCCTCACCGGCCTGCGCGGCCTGCGCGGCCAAGAGAGCGCTCGTGGCCGCGGTGCTCTCCAGGAATTCTCGTCGACTGACAGAGCTTTTCATGGCTCACCTCATCTGCGAGGAACAGGGAAAGAAACTCGAGCCCAGTCGCGACTCGAGGACGAAACAGACTTCTGGGGCGGGGTTCGTCTGCCGTGGTGGGTTTCATGGGGAAGGACGACTCATGAGCAGCCAGAGCGTCGAGCTAATGCTTCCCCCAGCATCAGCATTGCTCGAAAGCACGGCGGATGCAACGGGCTGGCCCTGGATCGTGAGAATTCGCTTGCGGGAACTGGACAACTGAGTCCGGGTCGTCTGCCGGGACGTCATCCCGGCTGACGGTCACTACCCGGGGTCTGGTATCATCCCGTAGAGGGAGGTGACCATGATCGAGTTGACCGACGAACAACTCAGCGTCTTGAAGCAAGGATACCCGGTCCGCATCGACGTTCCAGCACTCAGTGTCGTAGGGTCCGCTGTGCGGACCAGATGCCCCGGCCTTGCCCGGCCCCGGGCCACGAACCGGAGGCAAGTATCGAGCGGCACACAGACGGCCTGCATACTGATCAAGCAACGGATGATCCGCTGTGCCGACGAGATGCCTCGGTCGACGGTCCGCGGAGCGGGCCCTACGGGGAACCTTACTCGAAGGTCGCGATACGATCCGATCGGTGCCACGTTCTCTCCCCGGGCCCCGATTCCCGACTCCTGATTTCCGGCTCCCTACTCTTCAGCATCTCCCTCCCCCGCTCTGCCTTCCAGCCGCGCCTTGAGGCGCGCCGCGGCCCGTCGGGGACGATCGGCCTTCACGACCGCCGCGCTCAACGCGATGCGCGTGGCCCCGGCGTCCAGCAC
>JBMFUH010000804.1:0-3697 GCA_049966735.1 Isosphaeraceae bacterium | reverse complement strand
AACCGGGCCATGTCACACAATGTCACACTTTCGCGCGATAAGATTCAACAACCCGCCGGGGAAAGACGTGGTTTCGCGACGATTGGGTAAGCCTTGTTCGTCGCGCCGATATAGAGGGCTGTATCGATAGTGAGGATCGGAAGGTACACCCAGAGCCCTGGAGGCGATGGGCCGATCGCCCGGCGGCGCATGCGCGGGGCGATGAGGTTTCGAGGAGAGCTCGGGGCCGGTCCGGCGGTTCGACACCGCGCCAACGCGGACGCCCTGGGATGGATCAACCGGGACCGTGCAAGGTATAGCTCCTCGTCCGCGCACGCTCCACGTTCTACAAGTGCTTCGGCATGTCGCGGGCGGCCGAATGAATCCGCTCCGAGGTCAGCTTCGGTCTCCCAGCGCCTGGATGATCGCCTCGGTGTCGAAGACGCAGCCGCCCCAGGTACCGCCGGCCACCGCCTGAAGGGCCGCCCAGAGCCGGGTGTCGTCGGGCAGGTCGGGATCGGGCGAGAGGTCGGGATGGGGACCGCGCGTGGCGAGCACCCGTGTTCCCTCCTCCGGCCCGAATTCGCGTCCGTCGGCCCCCACCAGGTCGAGCGAGCCTTCGAGGTTGATTCGATCGACGATGATCCGGATCAGGTCGCCGTCTCGGACCTTGCCCAGAGGGCCGCCGGCGAGAGCCTCGGGGCTGATGTGGCCGATGCAGGCACCGGTCGAGACGCCCGAGAACCGGGCGTCGGTCAGCACCGCGACGTGTTTGCCGAAGGCGAGATGGCGCAGGGAGGCGGTGATCTGATAAATCTCCTCCATTCCCGCCCCCATCGGCCCGCGACCCATGAGGACCAGGACGTCGCCCGGCTTGATGGGATGATCCCCCTGCCCTTTCACCGCGGCGATGGCCTCCTTCTCGCGCGTGAAGACCCGCGCGGGGCCGACCTTGCGATAGACCCCGTCGCCGTCGACCACGCTGGGGTCGATCGCCGTGCTCTTGATCACCGACCCCTCAGGCGCCAGGTTGCCCCGCGGGAAGGTCACCGTGCTGGTGAGCCCGTGCTCCTGGGCTCGCTTCGGACTCATGATCACGTCGTCGGGATCAACCGCGTCTTCCTGATACAGCCGCTCGCGCAGCCGCTTCCGGCGATCGCTCTGCCGCCACCAGTCCAGGCTGCGGGCCAGCGGCTCTCCCGTGACGTTGAGCACGGATTCGTCGAGCAATCCCAGGGTCCTGAGGTGCAGCATCACTTCCGGAACGCCCCCGGCCAGGTAAGCCCGAACCGTGGGATGGTAGTACGGGCCGTTGGGCAAGACGCTGACCAGCCGGGGAACCTTGAGGTTGATCTCGTGCCAGTCGTCGACCGTAGGCCTGCGCAGGCCCGCGGCGAAGGCAATGGCCGGAATGTGCAAAAGCAGATTCGTGGACCCTCCAAATGCCGCATGAACCGTCAACGCGTTCCTGACGGCGGCGTCGGTGAGAATCTGGCGCGCCGTGACGCCTTTTTGAGCAAGGGCGACCAGTGCTTGTGCCGAGCGCCGGGCCACGTCGCGCCAGATCGGCTGACCTGAAGGAACGAGTGCCGCGTGGGGCAAGGTCATCCCGAGCGCCTCGACCACGACCTGCGACGTCGCCGCTGTCCCCAGGAACTGGCAGCCGCCACCCGGACTGGCACAGGCCCGACAGCTCAGTTCCGCCGCTTCTTCCAGAGAGACCTCACCGTGAGCGTAGCGCGCTCCCAACGACTGGACCTTGCCGGCGTCTTCCCCCTCCTTGGGTGGCAAGGTCACACCGCCAGGCACGAGGACGCAGGCCAGGTTCTTCGAGCCGGCCAGCGCCATGGCCATTGCGGGCACTCCCTTGTCGCAGGTGGCGATGCCCAGCACTCCCTTGCGCCTGGGGAGCGAACGGATCAGGCGGCGAAACACGATGGCTGCGTCGTTGCGGTAAGGAAGGCTGTCCATCATCCCCGCCGTTCCCTGCGTCCGGCCGTCGCAAGGGTCGGACACCATCCCCGCGAACGGGATGACATCGAGCCGCTTCAGCTCCTCGGCCGCCTCCCTGACCAACAGGCCAACTTCCCAGTGTCCGGTATGGTACCCCAGCGCGATCGGCGAGCCGTCGGCCTCGCGCAACCCTCCCTGCGTGCTCAGGATCAGAAACGGGTCACGGGCGACCGCCTCCGGCTGCCAGCCCATACCGGCATTCTGCGAGAGCGCGAAGAGGTCCCCCGAGGGCCAGTGCCGCAGCATCTCGTCGGTCAGGGGGAGCGAGCCCTGCGGCCCATCGGCCTTGGTTGTCACCTCGTCCAGGACTTGCCGGGGCGAATCGAGGATTTCCGCGAGTCCGGTCTCGTTCGTGGCCTTGCTCATTGCCATTTTGTTCCTCCGCTTCGAGTCCACACCACGCGGCTGACTCGTTCCAAAGCACCCAGGGGTCGTCCCATTGTGATCGGCTTCATGATCGCGCGCCGGCAAATAGCGAGCAATGTCTCAGCGACAGCCGAAATGCCCCTCACTGCCGCGCTGCCTTGCATGAGCCGCGCGATCAATCTGAACGAGAGCAGAAGACCACAAGGAGGACAGGAGGGAAAGGAGGAAAGACGAAAACTTAGTGATTAATTAAAGGAGATGGCTTCTTGATTTCCTGATCTCTCCTGTACCTCCTGTCCTCCTTGTGGCTCCCCACTGTCCGTGGAGGATGTTATCGATTGTAGGGTCCGTTGTGCGGACCAAATGCCCCGGCCATCTCCTGGGGCGCCGGGACTACGGGAAGCCATCGACACGAAAACCGCTCTGAGCTTCCAGTTTTGTGCCGCTAATTTCTCACTTTGACGGTACAGCACTTGCGGCCTCGCTCAGAGCGCGTTCCTGGCGGATCATTGCCAGGGGGCACTTTCCACGAGCTTTCATGAGGAGGAAACCATGGATCGACGCGAACTGCTGGGGTACATGGGTATCGGTGCGGCGGGCCTGCTGGTGAGTCGTGCCGTCGCTGACCATCCTGGAGAAAAGGACGAGGGGCAGGTCCACGAGCACATCAAGATCATCGGCCAGTGTGCGCTGGCCTGCAACGAGACGGCTCATCACTGTCTGGAAGAGTTGAAGAAGGAAAAGTCGGAGCATCAAGAGCATCACGCCAAGGTGTATGAGCTCGCCATGGACTGCCAGGCATTCTGCACGCTCGCGGCCGTACTCACCGCCCGTTGTAGTCCGCTGGCCCATCATGCTCACAAGGCCTGCGCTGAGGCCTGCTGCTGCTGCGCCGAGGAGTGCGAGAAAGGCCACGGCGAGATCATGGAAAACTGCGCAAAGAAATGCCGCGAGTGCGCAGAGGTTTGCCGGAAGATGAGCAAGACGGCCTGAGCCAGGACAAGACAAACGTTTGGAGCGAGCCAATCGCTTTCCCAACAGCAGGCCAAACTGGCGCGGCGGCAGGCCGTTGGATGAGCCTGGACGCACGGATAGCAGCCCGCCGCGCCTCGAGCCAGTCACGGGCGATGTTTCCGACATGAGGGTCACGGATCAAGCGCCGGAGGGAAGGCCGGAAGTCATTCTGATTCTGGAAGATGAAGCTGTCCATTTCGCCTTCCTCTGCCTCGTAATCAAGACCAACCGACGCGAGGAACTCCCGGAGGCCGCGATCAAGTTGCCCACCCTTAGAGCGGTTTTCGGGTCGATCGCTCACCGTAGGGTCCGCTGTGCGGACCGA
>JBMFUH010000803.1:0-3697 GCA_049966735.1 Isosphaeraceae bacterium | reverse complement strand
ATCCGCCGGGGTGAGGTTCACGCGCTCATGGGGCCCAACGGCTCGGGCAAGAGCACCCTGAGCTATGCCCTGATGGGCCACCCCAACTACGAGGTGGTAGGCGGCTCGGTCACCCTCGACGGCAGGGACATTCTGGACCTGGAACCCGACGAACGCGCCAAGGCCGGCCTCTTCCTCGCGTTCCAGTACCCGACGTCGATTCCCGGAGTGACCGTCGCCAACTTCCTCCGCCATGCCGTGACCAACGTCCGCAATCCCGGGCGCAAGGAGGGAGAAGATCTGATCCCGATGCGCGAGTTTCGCAAGGAGATCCGCGACGAGATGGACGAGCTGGGCATGGACCCGGAATTCGCCCGTCGCTATCTCAACGAGGGGTTCTCGGGCGGCGAGAAGAAGCGGGCCGAGATTCTTCAGCTTGCCATGCTTCGACCGGCGTTCGCCATCCTCGACGAGACCGACAGCGGCCTGGATATCGACGCCGTCCGGATCGTCTCCGAGGGGGTCAACAAGGTCGCCGCCAAGTACTCCACGGGCGTCCTGGTCATCACCCACTACGAACGCATCCTGACCTACATCAAGCCCCAGTTCGTGCACATCCTCTTCGGCGGCCGGATCGTCGAAAACGGCGGGCCGGAGCTGGTTCACAAGCTCGAGCAAAAGGGCTACGACTGGGTTCGCGAGAAGCATCCCGAGGCGGCGCGAGACGAAGAGGCCATGGAAGAAGCGGCCAAGAAACAGCAGCCGCGCGGCGCACTCGTCTGAAGTGGCCGCCGAAACTACAGCACCGTTCCACAACAACTCAACACACGCCGCCCAATCATTCTCCTGAATCAGAGGATCACGCACGATGGCAACCGATCTGAACCTGGAAGTCGCGGGAATCAAGGACGAGTATAAGTACGGGTTTCGCGACTCGGATGAGCATTACGCCTACAAGAGCGGCAAGGGACTGTCGCGCCAGGTGGTCAACCAGATCTCCGAGATGAAGAACGAGCCGGACTGGATGCGCGACTTCCGACTCAAGGCACTTCGTGTCTTCGAGCAGAAGCCGATGCCCAACTGGGGAGGCGATCTCTCCGAGCTCGATTTCAACGGCATCCGCTACTTCGTCAAGGCGACCGACCGCCAGGGCAAATCGTGGGACGACGTTCCGGCCGAGATCAAGAGCACCTTCGATAAGCTCGGCATCCCCCAGGCCGAGCGCAAGTTCCTGGCCGGCGTGGGCGCCCAGTACGAGTCGGAGGTCGTCTACCACAGCCTGCGCGAGGACCTGCAAAAGAAGGGTGTCATCTTCATCGACACCGACACCGCGCTCCGCGAGTATCCCGATCTCGTCAAGCAGTACATGGGCACCATCATCCCGATCGAGGACAACAAGTTCGCCGCGCTCAACTCGGCGGTCTGGAGCGGCGGCTCGTTCGTCTACGTGCCTGCCGGCGTGAAGGTCGACATTCCGCTACAGGCCTATTTCCGGATCAACGCCGAGAACGTGGGACAGTTCGAGCGGACGTTGATCATCGTGGAGGAAGGGGCCCAGGTTCACTACGTGGAAGGCTGTACGGCCCCGATGTACACTTCCGAGAGCCTCCATTCCGCGGTGGTGGAAATCATCGTCAAGAAGGGGGCGCGGTGCCGCTACACGACCATCCAGAACTGGGCCAACAACGTCTTCAACCTGGTGACCAAGCGGTCCGTCGCCTACGAGGACGCCCTGATGGAGTGGGTCGACGGCAACCTCGGCAGCAAGCTGACCATGAAGTACCCGGCCGTCTACATGCTCGGCAAGGGTGCTCGCGGCGAGATCCTCTCGATCGCCTTCGCCGGCAAGGGACAGCACCAGGACGCCGGCGGCAAGGTCGTTCACGGCGCTCCCTACACCAGCTCGCGGATCATCTCCAAGAGCATCAGCAAGAACGGCGGCCGGGCCAGCTACCGCGGCCTGCTCAAGGTCGCCGACGGCGCCAAGGGCTCACGGTCGAACGTCGTCTGCGACGCCTTGATCCTCGACGAGACCAGCCGGTCCGACACCTATCCGTGCATCGAGATCGACGAGGACGACGTCAAGATCGGCCACGAGGCCAGCGTCTCCAAGATCGGCGAGGAGCAGCTCTTCTACCTGAGGAGCCGCGGTCTCTCCGAAGCCGAGGCCTCCACCCTCATCGTCAGCGGCTTCATCGAGCCCCTGGTCAAGGAACTCCCCATGGAATACGCCGTCGAGATGAACAAGCTGATCCAGCTCCAGATGGAAGGGTCGGTGGGGTAAGGCCCCGTCGTGATGAGCAGTTTTTCAACATCGCGAACCGATGGCTTCCTTCGTGGCGATATCACCCGGGCCCGACGAATCGTGCTGACGCCGAGGATTTCCTTGAAGCCGTGGATACGATGGTCAAGTGGATAAGGAACAACATCTAGCATGGAGACATTCCCGTGGCTGATCCCATGCTAAAGGCCAAGATCAAGGACTCCCTGGAACACACCTACTTCGGTGCCCCTGAGGATGCCGTGTCCGTCACCGACTCCGATGAACCCGGCGACGGCATCCACGTCGTGATTGTCAGTCCGAAATTCCACAGGACGCGTGATGGATCGTTACCTGGCTAAAGGGCTAGGAAAATACTATGACAAGCTCCGTCCAACAACTGCTCGAATCCTTTGATCGACTCAGTGAGCCCGAGCGGCAGGAAGCCGCTTCCGAAATTCTCCGACGGGTGAGTGAGTCTGATCTGCCTCCTTTGAGTGACGAGGCGCTCACCGAAATCGCGGCCCTGACGTTCCGGGAACTGGACGAACGTGAGGCTGCGGATGAAAGGGCCAGGTCGAGGTGAGGTTTGGCTGGTGGATCTTGGGTTCGCCGGCAAGGTCCGCCCTGGCGTGATCTTGAGTATTCCCAGCCTCCATCAGGATCGCGCCCCCGTGACCGTGATACCTCACACGACCAGCGTCCGAGGCTCTCGGTTCGAGGTGCCAATTGCGAAACGTTTCCGTGATGAGGGTAGTTTCGACGCTCAGAATCCGGTGACCCTTCCGCACGCGCGGCTGATCCGGAGGTTGGGAGTCCTATCGACCCAGGAGCTTGCAGCGATTGAAGACGCCGTACGGCTTTGGCTCGGACTGTAATGAGACTTACCAAGAAATGAACAACGCAATCAAAGCAACAGCGCCGCCCGCGCCGGGCGGCTTCACCGAAGACTCCTTCAAGGCGTTCCTCAACGGCCGCGACGAGCCCTCGTGGCTGATCGAGCGCCGGCGCGAGGCGTTCGCGCGGTATCAGGCGTTTGCCTGGCCCAGCGCGCGCGATGAGGAATGGCGTCGCACGGATCTGCGAGCACTCAAGCTGAACAGTTTCACCCCCCCCTGCCCCGAGTCGCCTTCCCAGGAGAGTCGGACCGCGCTGGACTCGCTCTGGCAGACGCTCAACTCTCATTACGGTGCCGGCATCGAGCATGTCAACGGCTCGACCGTCCGGCAGGCCGATCCGGCCCAGCTCGGCGGCGCCGTTTTCCTCGATCTGGACCGGGCCGTCGCCGACCAGCCCGAACTGCTCCGCCGATACCTGATGACGCGAGCGGTGAAGCCCGACGACGACATCTTCGCCGCCTTGCACGCGGCGTTCTGGACGGGTGGAACGCTGCTCTACGTGCCCCGGGGCGTGAAGGTCGAGGTTCCGCTCTTCAGCCTGGTCGGCCTGGCAAACGAG
>JBMFUH010000802.1:2783-3701 GCA_049966735.1 Isosphaeraceae bacterium | reverse complement strand
GGCGACCAGAAGACGCCAGGGCCCGGCGCGGGGCTGGTCGGACCGGCCTCGAGGCTCTGCGGCGGAGGGGGCAAGTAGGTGGGCTGAGACGACGCCTGCGGCTGCCCCGTCCCACCATTAGCGGGTTGACTGACGGCCACCCAGTCACCGGAAACCCATTGAAAGCCCCCATCGACCTGGTGCCAGTAACCGGGCACCCACTGCCGGCCCGGCGGTGGCTCGCGCCAGACTCCGCTGATCCAGAGGAAGTCGTTCCGCTCCTGGTCCCAGCTCCAGTAGCCGGGAATCCACTGCACGTTCTGACCGGCGGGCTTCCGGTCCGGAGGCATCTCCTCGACCGGCGCGGGAGGCTCCTTCGGGACAACCGGCCCGGACTTCGGATCGTGGACCACCGGTGCCGCGAACGCCTCGTGGATCGGCCCGCGGGTGAGCACCTGCTCGTTCCCGTTTTCCGCCGGTACAGGTGTCGGCGGCGGATCCTGAGCTGTCGCCGGCCAACTCCCCATAAGCACGCCGCAAACTGTTCCCCAGAGCAGCAAGCCGATCGTCAAGGCGTCCGACCTGTGCACCCAACCACCGCTCGTCGTGATTCGCGATACATTCATCGTTGCACTCCTTGCACGTCCAGCCCCAGAGCCATTGCATGACTCCTCTTCAGGCTGGCTTCCCTGGGATCGCGATCCTAGCATCTTTCCCCGAAGTCGTCTGCCGGGATTGCATGATCAGGCGATCAGAATGCGGGCAGGTCCGACGGACAGTCTTCACCGAGGAGCAGACTGCGTGTTGGCAGCGGGGGCGGGCCTGGCCGGCAGCGAGCTGTCGGAGGGACCAAGGTTGAAGTTCTTGATGAGCGACTCGACCTTGTCTCGAAATGGGACATGTGGGTCTCGCGTGGTCATGGCCGTCATCTTCAATGTC
>JBMFUH010000802.1:0-2773 GCA_049966735.1 Isosphaeraceae bacterium | reverse complement strand
AACGGTGTACTGATCCAGATAGATGCGCCCGCTGGCGGGTGCGGAAGGCTCCTCCTGAGTTATGAGCGCGGCCTCGATGCGGTAAACCTTGCGTTTGAACTTCGCCCAGTCTGATTCCGGCAGCCAGCCCGAGGTGCCTGGCAAAACTTTCACGCCCCTGCGTTTCCATTCGTCTTCGAGCTGTTTCTTTTCCTGGATCGGATCGGCGGCCAGGCGATCGCGCCGCGGATCACCGGTCTTGGGCACCAGGACGAGCTGGATCACATCTTGCCCGTCGGGTCGGCGGTCGAGCAGATCGACTCCACCGTCGGGATATTGCTTGGCGACCTTCATCTCCTGGGGGTGAAGCAGGTGTAAGCGGCCAGCGGGGTCGTCGTAGATGAGCCAGGAGTTTTCGACCGTCGCGGACGGGAGCGGGTTGGGCACTTCCAGGGTTCCGGCGCCAGGTTCCCGCGCCTTGTCAACCAACCTACGTTCGAGGCGAACCTCCCGCCGGACCATCTGCTTGAGCCGGCTGTCCTCATCGCCGATGAGTTGAGTGGTCTCCTGAGCCAGCCTGATCTTGGAGAGGTATCCCGGGGCGTCGAAGTTTCCCTCGCCGGTCTGGTCCGGTTTGGGAAAGAGACTGGAAGGGGATGCGGGAAGCGTGGTTCGACCGCCCGTGCCAGAGCCAGCCTGTGCCGGCGAGGGATCGAAGGTGAATTCGATGATCGCATTGATCCCGCTGGGTCCTTGTTCCACCAGACACTGTCCCTTCACCGCGAAGACGGCGGTCATGGACTTTCCCGTCGTGTTCTTGCGGATGGGGAGCACTTCCCCCATCAGGTCGTATCCATCCCGCGAGGGCTGCGAGCCCAGCAAGGCCCAGGCCGCCATCCGAGGGATGGTCCAGGTATCGCCGACGCGCACCGGCTGTGGAGGCAGCATCATCACTAGCCCTGGCAGAAAGGTTTGCTGGACAATCGTATTGTATTCCGCCTGGCGCATTTGCCTGCCGGTGAGACTGAGGACCTCCGGCACGACGCTGGGCTGAAGCCGATACAAGATGGTCATGTTTTCCAGAAGCTTCGTCTTGAAAGGACGTATCTCCAGGGTCGATTTGAGACTGGCCCTGTCGTAGCGCCGGATCAGTTCCGCAACCTGGCCGTCTTTGGTCAGCTTGGCCACGCGCTCCGTGTAGATCGTCTGAACGACCATTTGGTTGGATGAAGGAGCCCCTTGAGGATTCTCCGTTCTCATCTTGACCGTCTCCAGCGTCGCGACCCGGTAGCTGTTCAGGAAATCGGTCTTCGTCGGGTCATCGGTGTAGCGCTCCAAGAAGCGATAGTGCGCGCTCAGAGCTTGAGCATCGCCCGGTTGCGCCGCGGCCTTGGGGGCCGGTTCTTGACCCATCGAGGGCTGTCGCCAGCCGCACACGAGCAGCGCCGACGAGAGCAACACGCCGATCACTCCCCGCGCGCCAAGTCTGCCTGAGGTAAGGCGGAGGTCCGCCATGTCGCCGTTTCTCGTGTTCTTCAGGTCCATCACGTTCCTCCCCCCGTGCTCATCGCATCGCTGATCGCCCCTCGTTATTTAACCATACCGCGACGTGCAACAGGTACAGCGGGATGTGCCGGAGGTTCACTTTTTTCCGGAACCCGAACCGCTTCTTCGGGCTGGGAAAAAAGGACGGAAGGCGACCGACCGGGACACCGAAAAACTCAACGTTTCTGGGCGGTTGCCGGCCGCGCCCACTCCAGCGAGCCGACGAGTTCCAGGTCCTGATCGCCAAATGCCTCGGCGTCGTTCTGGGCGAGGGTGAAGGTGGCGAGCAACTGGTCCCCCTCGGGACTGGCGACCAGGTAATAATCCCAGAGAACTCCCAGATCGCCTTCCTTGCCCTGCACACCCACCTTGTAGCGAAAGCCTCCCAAAGGATCGCCGTCGACCTCACCCGCGCCCAGGAACTGGACGAACCGGCCTTTCAGCGAGCGCTTGATGTCATCCCGGAATTGAGCAGGGTCCTGATGCTTCCCCTTGCCCACGGACGGCCCCATCGTCAGGTTGCAGTGGGCGATGACCCGTCCGTTGTCGAACCGTTTCAGAACCACCCGCCTGGGATCATCCCAGAAGGTGTGCCACCGGCGGTCGTGCAGCAGGTTGTACTTGCCCTCCGGCGCGATCAACTGAAGGAGCTGCCGCGGCGGGGATGTGTCCAGCGGGAGATTGGCCAGGGCCTTGTCCGTCAGTTCCGGAGCGAGCCGAGCGGGCCGGCGCGCCACCGTCAACGTGCTCTTCACCTCCAGGCCCGCCTCGATCGGTCCGGGCTGGCGGTTCTCGGTTCGGTTCAACTCCAGGCGGTCGATCAGGCCCGCCCGGCGGTCAAAGTTGGCAAGCCCCTCGCAGGTGATCGTCCCCAAGCCGCCAAGCGCCGACCCTTGCACCTCGCCTTTGAGACGAAGTCTTGCCGAAGACTCGTCAATGTGCTCGAGCGTGGCCGCGAGCGTGCTGGACTTGAGCGTGTCGTAATCAGTCAGGGCAAAAACCGCCGGGTTGGGGAGCTTCCAGGTCTGTCCCTTGGAGACCGGCCGGGGCGGCAACAGATCGACCAGCAAGAGCGGATCTCCCAGCCCCTGCACCAGTTCCAGCTCGGAACGGGTCATAGGCCCCGCGGGACTGACCACGACGACCCTGCCGTCGGCATTCCGCTCAGCCACGAGCAGGGAAAGCTCGGATCGGAGCATTCCGGAGGTGGGCCTGATCTCGCCGTTGATGGCCGAGGCGGCCTGGGTGA
>JBMFUH010000801.1:0-3702 GCA_049966735.1 Isosphaeraceae bacterium | reverse complement strand
TTCTGGCTGCGGAATGTCGGCCGTCCCGGCGAACCTCGGTTCGAGCTTCAGCCGGAAATCCAGGGAGAATCCGGTCCGCTGGATCTGGGCCTGCATCCTGCTCCGCTGGCGGTCGCCTGGGGCGGCCGGGGCAACGTCGAGCTGCTGGTCTCCGACTCGCGCGGGCTCCTGCGCGTGTATCGCAATTTCGGCGGGCAACGTCCTCCGGTCCTGATGGAGCCGCGCACGCTCCAGTGTGCCGGCGCTACCGTCCTGCTGCATGACGACCGGACGCTCCTCTCCGCCGGCGACGTCGACGGCGACCGGCGAACCGAGCTCGTCTACGGCACGACCGGCGGCAACCTCTACCGGGTCGACGAGGGGCCGTCGCGCAACGAGGCCAGAAATCCCACGCCCATCATGCACCGCACGCACGAGATCTCGCTCGGCGGCCACGCATCGATGGTGGTTTGCGACCTGGATGCCGACGGCGACCTCGACATCGTCTACGGCGATCGCGTGGGCCGGCTGCATTTTCTGGAAGACAAAGGGACCGGCGCCGATCACCGGTATGCCCTGCCGATGACCATCGAGGCTGGAGGCGCGCCGTTCCGGATGGAGCCGGGCCCGGACGGCATGTTGCTGGGCCCAGCCGGGCACTCCCTCGGGTTCGCGCGGCCGGCAGTCGCCGACTGGGTGGGACACGGCCGGCCGGACCTCATCGTCACTGGCGCGGGGGGCGATGTGCTGCTTCTGCCCAACAACGGCGGCGTGACCGAGCCCCGCTTTGGTTCTCCCATCGTGATCCGCTGCGAGGGCCACCCGCTCATCCTACCGCCGCGCGTGCAACCAGCCGTGGCCTCCTGGACCGAACCGGATGCGCTCGATCTCCTGGCGCTCGACCTTCAAGGCTTTTTGTGTGCGTACCCTCAGGTGGAACGAAACGAGGTGGGCCGACCCGTCTTCCTCGTCGATCATCTCGGCCGCGTGCTGCGTCTCGACGGAGGCTTTGGCCTCTCGGGCCGTTGTTCGATCTGGGCCGGACCGTGGACGGGGCCCGACAAGGTCGATCTCCTGATCGGCCTGCCGCGAGGCAATCGCCACGTCGTGCCGGCGCTCACCGGCCAGCCGCTCGAAGACATCGCCAATCTTCCCACCGTGCTTCTGCTCGAAAATCAGGGCCGGGGAGTCGTCGTTCCTCGCTCTTTGATGTACCGTGATGGAAGTCCGGTCGTGATTGGCCAGGAGGGCTGCTGTCCGCAAGGGGCCCCCGGACGGAACGGGGGCCTGCCGGACCTCTTGATCGCAAGTGACGATGGCAGCCTGACCTGGATCGGCCGGGACTGCTTGCGCTGGTGAGAGACTGAACGCACCATGAACGAGCCAGCACCCAAAACCAATCCGCGGAATGCCCCCCCCATTGCCTCCGCCGAATGGCTGTTCCAGGACGGCCCCGCCCACGCCGCATCGTCTCAGCCCGCGCCCATCGTGCCGGACTCGGGCGAGGGCTTTGCACTGGCCGATGTGCCCGGGGAAACAGACGCGAGTTCTACAGGAGCGAGAGCCGGCGGCGCGAAGCCTCCCCCCCAGGGCGCGCCGCGCCCTGGAATGGTTGGTTATTCGGCGCCGGCCGTCGAACAGGTCTGGTCGCGCGGGGCGGAGTGGGGACCGACGCTGCTCTCGCTCGGCGGCTGGGCTGCCTGCGTGCTTTTCCTCCTCTACGTCACCATGGGCGCCGAGATGTATGGCTCGGCGCTCTTCTTCTTGTTTCTGGGCGGGGTGGTTGGCGTCTTCCTCAGCTATCCGATCCTGGTCACGCTGGAGCGTCCGGTGCGCGTCACGCCCGAGCAGGCCGCGCGCGACTACTTCGGCGCTCTCTCGCATCATTTTCCTCACTATCGCCGGATGTGGCTCCTGCTCGGCACGAAGGGCCGTACCTCGGCCTATTTCGCCTCGTACGAGGGCTTTAAGACCTACTGGAAGAACCGGCTGGACCAGCTTCGCGAAGGCCATGCCGGCCCGTTCGCCCCGCTCGTGTTTCAGGTCGAGGACTTCCGCGGCGAGAAGAGCGCGGGGCAGTCCGAGATCCAGGGCGAATTCCGGCTCAGGGTCTTCGTCCGCGGCCGTCGCGGCGCGGGTCCCATCCTGAACACGCGCCTGGAGCGCGACTTCGTCCGCGGCCCCGACAAGATGTGGTATCTCGAGGATGGGACGCTGGAATAGTCGGGATCGAGCCGCCGTGCTGAAAACGCGATCCACTCCACCAACGTCCATCATCGGGCTTGCCGACTCAAGACATCTGGCTGAGCTCTGACATCTTGCAGGCGGGGTAAAGCGTGATGCGCGGGGACGCTCCCACTGCGGCCATCCGCCCAAGAAGCTCCGACGACAGCCCCTGGGTAAACGCCCACGGCTCCGACCCGCAATCGTACCCGAGGTTGAACTCGCGCCGCGAGCAACCCGCCCAGTCTGACCGGAGCGACGGCTCAAGTGTCTCCACGACGGCGAGCAGGGCGCTGATGTTTGGCTCTGGCTCGTTGTGTTGTTCGATCGTCTCAAAGGTCGCGTGCCGCTGACCATCGTCTCCTTGCGTGACAAAGAGCGGCGGGGCGCCTCCAGCCTCGAACGCCGTCGCGAGCGCCGTCAGCTCATCGGCCGAGGTGAGGTCGCGGTCGGTGTTCAGGTAGGTGAAGAGGCCGTTCACAGTCGAGTCTCCGAAAGCCAGCCCCGGTGCGGCTTCGTCGTGGCTTCGCGTTATCGGATCGATTTTGAATTTGATTTGAGAATCAGTTTGATACCCAAGTCCCCGTGCTTATCTTACACACCGGATAGGGGCCTGCCGACCACCTTGCGGACGCGGCGATGGTCCATCTTGGTTCCAGCCACCGGCCTGTGAGCGCGGCTCACAGGCGGATAAAATTGATCCAAAGGACTCCAGGCTCACCGGAGATAATCAATGACTTGCCCTTTTCCCGGAGTGGACCCGTACATCGAGGCCATGGGCTTATGGGAAGGGTTCCATGCCCCACTGATTACGCATTGCTCCGATCTCCTCAATCAGCACCTGCCCGAAGGCTATATTTCCCAGATTGAGACCCGGGTGACAATGCTCACCATCGACCTCCCCAGCGAACGTCGCGTTCCCGACGTGCTGGTCAGCAGAGAGCCGAATGCGCCGGGGTTTTTCGGGTTCGGGGGGCAGACGGCGGCTGTCGCCACGATCGAGCCCATCACGGTGCCGCTGGCGATCGGTGAAGTTGAGATCCGCGAACGCTGGATCGAGATCAAGAAGCTTCCCGAGCTGGAGCTGGTGACGGTGATCGAGATCCTCTCGCCCACGAACAAGGCGGGCGAGGGACGGGAAGAACATCTGGAAAAACGGGCCTCCCTGATCAAACAGCCCGTCAACCTGGTCGAGATCGACCTCTTGCTCGGTGGACGGCCGACTCCGCTGGGCAAGCCCTTGCCGCCCCATCACTACTACGCGATCGTGGCCCGCTCCGCTGCCCGGCCGGACGCTCAGGTCTACACCTGGACCGTCCGCCACCCCCTGCCGTCGCTGCCAATCCCCCTGCGCCCGCCCGACGCCGACGTGACGCTCGACCTCGGCGCGGCCTTCGAGATGACCTATCGCCTGGGACGGTTCAACCGGATCGTCCGCCACGGCACGCCGCTACCGGCGAATGTGCCGTTCAACCCGGCCGACCGGGAATGGGCGGAATC
>JBMFUH010000800.1:0-3702 GCA_049966735.1 Isosphaeraceae bacterium | reverse complement strand
CGGTCGCGGGAGCAGCTCTCGTATTCGGTGGCTGGGAGGGAGCCATGGCCAGGGAATATGGTGAATCTCATTTCCTTTATCACTTGCGGCATTCCGGGCCAGCTCCACCTCGGGAAGCGATGATCGATCTCTTGTCGCGCATGCTGGGCGGTCTAGCTCCCTATATCACGATGTTCGCCCTGGCCGCGCTCAGACTTCCCACCATCGCCGTCTCGGCCGTCGCCGCCCTGACGATGGTGCCTTACGTCCTTGTGTGCCTGGCGCCGCGGGGAAGCCTTCCCACGGCGTCCGGAGACATCTTCGCCGCGCTGGGCTTGCTCCAGGGCGTGACGCTGCTCGTCGTGGTGGGCGGAATCGTCTCCAAATCCGATGGCGGAGGTCCCACGCCTCGTCGCGCCGGCTCCTGGGAGGCCGGCTGTTTCCTGGCGTCCTGGATGATTCTGGAGGTCGCTGGCTACTTCGTGATGTCGCCGTTTCCGGCTGTCCGCAGGATCATGGGGTTGGTCGTCGTTGAAACGCTCGTCGTGGGAAGCTTCCTCTCACGGATCAATCCGTTTCCGGATCGCAGGGCCCTCGTTCACGGAATCACCTGCGCCGGGGTTGGCCTGGGCCTGCTTTATTACACTGTTGACTATCTCGAAGCCCGCGCCCCGAAACGAGCCGTCGAACAGGTTCTTCAACTGCCACGGGCCAATCCCAGGGGGACCGTATGGTTCACCGGTCACTGGGGTTTTCAGTACTACGCCGAACACGCGGGCATGCGGCCCGTTGTTCCCTGGCAATCGGCGCTTCGCAGGGGAGATTGGCTCGCCGTGCCCGACCGCACGATCGATCAGCAAGGAATTCAGCTCGACCCGGCAGCGGCTCGATTGATCCGGCCCATCGAGATCTCAGATGATGTCCCCCTTCGAACCATTCCCGGATTCTACGATACGGGGTCGGCAGCGTTTCTCCGGCACCAACAGGGGCCGCGGCTTACGGTCCAGGTTTACGAGGTCACCTCAGACTTCACGCCGTGAGGGTTTTTCTGGCCGGAAACCACTCAGTAGGAGTCGCTGCCGATCACCTCACCCATGTTGCGGGTGCCGAGCGCCCACCAGGTGCGGAGATCGATGCTATCCTTGACGAAATGGACCGATCCATCCGCGAAACAGACATTCACCCCGCCCGGATGGTTGCTGGTTGCCGTGATGATGCCCGTCTGTCCCCCTCCTTCCACGTTGTCGTTCGCTGTCATCGTGCTCCGGCACGACAATCCGTTGGGCGTGTTGTAATGGGTGTAAACATCTTTCACGATATGCCAGGGGAAACTCCAGCTCCAATGCCCGCCACTGATATAAATGTCGCCGCTGTTGGTGGCCGTCCCCGGCAGGCTCCGGCACGCGTTCAGAAAGGCGAGGGTCTGGCCGACGTCTCCGGTGTTGGGAGTTGCCGGAACCGCGGGAAAGAGGGCTCGCCTGGCATTGTTGGACGCGACGGCGGTCGTCGTGTTGGAGCCCAGACCGATCAGCCTCTCGCTGAAGAGGGCCGTGTTCGAGAGGCCGTCGGAGATTCCGGCCAGCGAGATGACCCCGAGGTTGGAATCGGCCTTCCACCACGGCTGGTACGGCGGAAACGGGCATTTCGTATAGGCCGGCACGATCGTGCCCATCCAGTTGCGCAAGACACCGGACCCACCCAGGTTCCCGTGGTAACTCATCGGCTGCCAAGGGGGATCGGGAGGCCTCGCGCTATCGGAGGGACAAAGCAGCACGGCCAGCCGAATCGAGCCCGACGTCGCGTTTTCGGGCTGATCGGGTCCGAAGTCGAAGTTCTGGGCGTTGAAGAGGGGGCTCTGCTCCAACCCCGGGACCAGTTGCAGGACCCAGCTCTGCGTCCAGCCGATGCTGCAGGTGGGCGCCAGGTAAATGCACTGCGCGGGAAGAACATCCCACTCGTCGTTGTAACTTTGAGCGGCAAGCCCGAGTTGCTTCAAGTTGTTGACGCAAGAGGCCCTTCGCGCCGCCTCCCGGGCCATCTGTACGGCCGGCAGCAGCAGGGCCGCTAGGATGCCGATGATCGAGATGACCACCAACAGCTCAATCAGTGTGAACGCGGAGCATCTTCGCGGTGGAGAATTTGGAGCCATGACGAAGCTCCCGTGAGGAGAGTGATCGGGCGGATCTCGGCTCGCCACAGTGGCTCACTGGCTCAGGCTCCGCCTGAACGCCCACGTTTCGTCTGTCGACCATCCAGGCAAGGAGGCAGAAGGTCGGATCCGTGCCGGATGGGCCACGATCACCGCTCCGGCCATCGGCGGCTCTCGTCATGGCGGGCTGTCCCGAAGGCTTGTTTGGACACCCAGTGATGACGGCCCCTCCACTTGGGGCCGCGGATCAGGTTCGTCGGCCAACCGTCCCCTGCCAATGAAAATGGTAAGGCGAAGCAAGCCGCCTGTCAAGGCGCGGCGGGATTTTCTGAGGGTGATGGCCGTCCCGTGGCGTGGTGCCGCATGGGAACCGCGAAAAAATAAGTTAAGCATGTTTTCATGTGTGGGACAGCCGAGGGCGGCTGTCCCACATCCAAGACAATGCACTCCCCGATTTGATCAACTTATTTGTTCGCGGTTCCTTAGCGTCTGGTGACAGCAGAGTTGGGTTTGGGCTCGATTGCGACGAACGGACGGCGGGCTCGGGCGGCCGCGCCGGCAAGTCTCCCCGAAAGAAAAATTGGGCTTGACATCGCGGCTCGGCGATTGCCAAAATACAGAACAACTCGTCTTCCATCGGAACGAACGGGGGTCCGGGCAATGATGCCAACGTGCGAGGCCAGTCGTTGTAATTGCTTGTTTCTTCGGGCGGCGTCGCCATTTGCCTTGGCTGTCGTCTCGGCTTCGCTCGGAGCGCTCGCCCTGTCGACTCCAAATCATGTCCCCCCCCCACACACACAAATTTGACAAGCTCGGAGCGGGAGCGTTTTCCCTTCGAGATCAACCCTGACCCGGTTGACCTGGGGGTCTTGCTGCCTGGTCGATCGGCCCAAGCCTCGATTTCGTTGCACAACCCAGGGCGGCGAGCGGTGAGCGTGGAGTGCATTGGGACGAGTTGTCCGTGCCTCCGAGCGGAACCGTCATCCTTTGGTGTCGGACCCGACGATTTCACGGAGTTGGCAGTTCGGTTCGACCCCTCCCACGACCCCGCTTTCCGCGGTGTGCTCTCGGTCGAAGTGATCGGCTGGGGATCGGGAGGTAAGGTTCTGTTCCGGGCTCGAGTGAACCTGAACATCTGTGATCAGGAGCCGGCTGAACGCCAGCGCCTTGGCCCTTCCGAAAAGGAATATCGACGATGAAGGCCGCAGCTGGTCCCTTGTCAAGGGCACGACGTCTAACCACTTGCTTTTCATTCGTCGTGCTTGCACGTTGCGGGTGTCTCGGGAAAAGCGCTGCATTACGAGAGCCCTGAGGGGGACGGCGACCTCGATTAGTTCCCCTTGAGCGTCAGACCAGCAAGAGAAGGGGAGGCCTGCGGTTGCTTCACGTTCCCAACGATATGAGGCCACGATGTGGGGTCAAATCGGTCGCAGAATGGTGAAATTGATCAAGGGCTGGGGCCTGCTCGGATTGACGATCGTCGTATTCCTGGCAGCCACCCCTTTGATTTACACGACGTTTAGCCCGGATTATTCAAATAGGCCCCAACGAAGAGCCCTCGATTTACGTATAAA
>JBMFUH010000799.1:0-3706 GCA_049966735.1 Isosphaeraceae bacterium | reverse complement strand
CTCGGGCAGTTTATTCTACCAGGTACCAGTCGCCGGCACAGCCCGGCGATGGGACACCTGCATGCTCAGACGCGGATGCCGGCGTGAATCACGCCCAATGACAGATCAAAGCCAACCTTCACGCTTCCTTCACAAGGGCCATGCGGGACGGATTGGATCGACCCTACATAGCCGGATTTACCGTCAGATTCGTCAGGCTCGTCATCTGGCGCGGCGGGCGTCGAGCGAGGCCGATTCCGCCTACAAGCCGGGCGAGCCGGCATCCGGGAGATGGCCCAGAGAGCTTTCGGTCTGAGCCGCTTCGAGGAAGACCTCCATCTGCTGGCCGACGTAGACCTTGGCGGGCGACTGGACGGGCAGGGCGTAAAGTACCTGAAGGGCGCGAGTGTCCACTCGTTCGGTGTTGTCGCCGGTGAGGCTCTTCTTGGGAATCACGTAGGGCTCGACCCGGACGAACTCGAGGTTGAATCGAGGCTCGCGCCGGCCCTTGATGTTGGCCCACGCCGGTACCCCTTCGCGGAAGCGGTAGAGGTCGTTCTCGTCGATGTCCACCCGCAGATGCAAGCGATTGACCTCGCCCAGGACGATCATCGGCTCTTTCCAGGCGAGCGCGGCTTATTGGCCGGGACGAATGTTGACTTGGAGCACCTGACCATCCACCGGGGCGCGGACGACCAGGCGGTCGAGCATGATCTTGCTGTTCTCGACCTGGCTCTTGGCCTGCTCGACCTCCGCCTTCTGCACCTCGATGTCTTCCTTCCATGCGCCCGCCTTGAGCTTGGCGAGGTCGGCCTCGGCCTTGGCCAGGCTGGCCCGGGCGCCTTGCAAGGTGTAGAGGTCCTTGTCGAAGTCGGCCGCGGCCAGCATCTTCTTCTTGAACAGGTTGGCATCGCGATTGTAAGAGGCCTGGGCGTCGAGCAGTCGGGCACGCGCCTCCTCGACCGCGGCGACAGCCGGCGGCAGGTCCTCGGCCCTCGGCATGTTTGCCAGGCGGTGAAGCTGAGCAATAGCCGCGCGGAGCGACGCCTCGCGGACCTTCAACTCGGCCGTCAGGTCGCGATCGTCGATCCGGAAGAGCGGCTCACCCCGCTTCACCCGGTCGCCCACCTTCTTGTGCGGAGGATCATAACCCGGGCGGCCGTCGACGTAGACCTCCAGGACCACTCCGGGAACCGTCGTGCCGATCGGAATATTCTCGCGCTGGGCTTCCACCAGCCCGAAACCGTAGATCACCCGCTGCGCTTCCGCCGGCTTCTGGGGAGGGTCGAGGATCGGCCGCGACACCGGGGCCTCGCGCTTGGCGATCACGGCGCCCACTCCCACGACGATGCCGCCCAGGGCGATCAGGGGCAAGATGATTCTCGTGAACATCCAAGTGTTCATAAATAGATAATTGCATGGAATTATTTTTGAGCCAACTCATGTATGAAGTTTCTGATCTTGTCAGGCCGCGGCCTCGGCGTGGCGGTCTTCCACCTCCACGACCATGCCGTCGTCCATGTGGGCGATGCGGTCGCCGAAATGGAAGACGCGGTTGTCGTGCGTCACGACGACCACGGCGCGGTCGGGCTTGACGGCCGACTCGCGCACGAGCTGCATGACGGTGATACCGGTTTCGTGGTCCAGTGCGGCGGTCGGTTCGTCGCAGACCAGGAGCTGGGGATCCTGAACCAGGGCCCGGGCGATGGCGACCCGCTGCATCTGGCCGCCAGAGAGCTGGGTGGGCAAACTTTTCACCTTCGCGCCCATGCCGATCGAGCCTAAGACCTCGGCGGCCCGGCGGACGGCCGGCGCCTTGCTCCAACCGGCGATCACCAGGGGGATGGCCGCGTTCTCGGCCGCGGTGAGCGCGGGCAAAAGATTGTATTGCTGGAACACGAAGCCGATGTTCGTGGCCCGGAACCGCGTCTTGACCCGATCGCTCATCCGGGTGATGTCGTTGCCGAAGATGCTCACCTCGCCAAGATCGGCGTCAAGGATGCCGGCAATCACCGACAGCAAGGTGGTCTTGCCGCAGCCCGAGGGACCGACGATCAGCGACATTTCCCCGGCCTGGATATCGAGGTCGATCCCCCCGAGCGCCTGGACGCGCTGGTCTCCCGAGCCGAAGTGCTTGGTCAGCCCGCGGATTCGAACGGCGAGTCCGGAAGAGAGATCGTCGAGTCCGGGCGGGGTCTTGGAGGTTGAAGTGATCATAACTGACAATCTTGAGAAATCTTGTAGGGTCCGCTGGGCGGACCGTCGGTAGCGGTTTGGGATCGGTCCGCACAGCGGACCCTACAAGTCACTCGGGCCGGGTTATAAGGACGATACATGGTGTGCCACCCAGAGCGATCAACGGAAGACGATTGCCGGCTCGAGCCGGATCACGCGCTGGACCGAGAGCAGACTGGCCAGCACGCAGATGAGGACGATGGCCGCGGCGGTCGTGGGCAAGAGCTGCCAGGGGGTGAAGTAGGCCAGTTCGGTCGGCTGCCCCTGCCAGCCGGTCGCCACCTTCAGGCCGAAGAGGGCGGACAGCCCCACGCCAAGCCCATAGCCCATCGCCCCGACGACGGCCGCTTGCAAGAGGATCATCGACACGATCTTCAGGTTCGACGCCCCCATCGCCTTGAGCGCTCCAAACTGCTTGAGGTTCTCGATCGTGAAGTTGTAGAACGTCTGGCCGGCGATGGCCGTCCCGACTAAAAAGCCCAGGAAGACGGTGATGCCGAAGTTGATCGGAATACCTGTGTAGATCAGGTAGTACTTCATTGTTTTGTACATGAATTTCTCGCTGGTCCGCGCGCCTAACCCGGTCTGGCTCTGGATGCGATCGGCCACGATTTCCGGAGGAATCTTCTGTTCCTTGCCGTCCGGCCCGCTGGTCGAGTCGGTCCGGACCAGGATGAACGAGAGGATCTTCCGTTCCATGGGGACGAACTGCTTGGCCCGGCTGTAGAGCGTGTAGACGACCGGGTTGGACTGGAACGTGCGGGTGGCCTCGCAGACGCCGACGATGATCGCCCGGCGATCGTTCATCTCGATCTCGGGGGCGGCCGCGACGAACTTGCGGAGCCGCTCGATGTAGTCCTGGTCCGATTCCTTCGGCTTTTCAAAGGGCTCCTCGAGCTGGCAGCCGGGGAAGAGCTTGAGCAGGCCGACCCGATCGACGATCACCGAATCGGGCCGGCGGAGGGCTTCGGGATCGCCCACCAGCATCCGGCCGCGCGGCTGGCCGTCGCCGGGCTCCCCAACCATCGGCCCGCGCGGCGGAGCGCCGACCATCGAGGTATCGTCGACGCCGATCAGGATCACTTGCTCGATCACGTTCGTGATCTGCTCGTCGTACCACCTTGCCGGCGGCGCAACGGGGTAGTCGATGCCCGGCGCCAGCAGGTCGAGCACCGCGGTGAACGGGTTGCCGGGCGGCCGGGCCTTGGTTTGCCGATCGAGCCGCAGCCGGTCCGCCGGGTACGTCTTCTCCTTCATCTCCTCGGGTTTGAAAACGAGCTTGGCCCGGCCATTGCCCTTGTAGAGAGGAACCGCCCACTTGACCCCCTCGACGCCACGGACCCGCTGGAGATTGCTCTCGAGCATGGGCTTGACGTCGTCCACGAACCGGACGCTGGGTTCCATGACCCAGAGGTCCGCGCCGGTGATGTCGGAGATCTGGGCGCAGGTTCGCAGCATCAGGCCGCAGAAGATCGATAACTGCTGGGTGATC
>JBMFUH010000798.1:0-3717 GCA_049966735.1 Isosphaeraceae bacterium | reverse complement strand
CGAGCGTTTCCCGCTCGAGATCAGCCCTGACCCGGCGGACCTCGGTACACTGGCGCCCGGTCGGTCGGCCCAAACCACGATTACGTTGCACAACCCGTGCCCGCTCATGGTGAGCGTGGACCGTATCGAAACGAGTTGCCAATGCCTCCGCGTCGGGCCTGCGCCGGCACGCCTCATGCCTGGTGAACGCGCTGTGCTCGCAGCGCGGATAGATCTATCCAGCGAGACCGAGTTTCGGGGCGGGCTGTCTATCACGGTCGCTGGGATCGCGGCCTCCGGGAGGGAGGTCTTTCAGACCCGCGTCAACCTCTTTGTCGGGCCTGTTAGCGTACAGGAGCGGTCGGGCCAGGCCGCCGTGACGAGACAACCTAATGGTGTGGAATGAGGCCCCATGATGGTGGACCAATTTGTGGCTGACGCCGATCTGGAGAACGCTCCGGGGAAGAGGTTGGACCCGTGGATGGCCTCCACGATCATCCTAACCAACGTTGGGCTCGCGCTACTGGTAGTGTTGGGACTGGTTCGGTTCGGGACCATTGGATCGGCCCTCGCGTACCTTGGGGGCGATCGGTTGCTCGTGGACTCGCGGTCGAAGTCCTTCGGTGCCGTGGAGCTCGGAAAGACGGCGTCGGTTGACTTCCGTTTTGCCAACAAGGCCAGGACCAAGATCCGCCTGCTGGGCGCGACTTCTTCGTGTACGTGCGCCCTCCCTGAGGGCTTGCCTGTAACGGTTCCCGCAGGTGCGGCGTGCTTGGTCAAGGTTCCCGTAAGAGCTAAAGGAAAGGCGGGTCACGTCACGGAAAAGATACGCTTTTACGTGGACTGCCCGCAGCAACCTGTGGTTGACGTCACCGTTTCGGGAGATGTCCTTGATGCCCACAACCCTGCGAGTGGTCCAGGCTAAATCAGTATCGGGGCCATGTCGCTTTTTTTTGCGGGATTAGGGGCATCCATCCCCCCAGTGTGGCCGGGCCCAGTTGCGGAGTGGAATACATGATCGCCGGAAGAAGACTCAGGCTGGTGTCTTGCGCAGCCTTCGCCGTGTGCGGGGTGCTCTTCAGCGCCGGCACTGCGGCATGGTTGATCGAGGGCCAAGACCGCGTCACGGTCGATTCTCAGGAGAAATCTTTCGGGCACCTGCCCGTGGGCCGCAGCATCTCCCTGCCGTTCGTCGTCACAAACGGAACCAGTCGACCCGTTAGGATTATCGGCGCACACGGTTACTGACTGCTCGAGGCGTGCCTGCAAGCGGAAGGTCTTCCGCTCGAGATACCGGCCGGTACCGCAAGGGCCGTCAACGTCGGGCTGAAGACGAGGTTTCCGGGGTGTGTGAGCACTGAGTTCGTGTTGTACACGGACTGCCCGGCGAGGCCCAGCCTGGAACTCAAGATCAGGGGAGTCGTTCAGAGCAAGCAAGAGTAGTCGTGACATTTCAATCAAGGAGTCTGCCATGAGCCGTTTCCACCCTTTCCTTCTGATTTCGTCGTCTCTCACGGCTATTGCCGCCGTCTTGTTCGTCCTCGGAGCCGCAGTGTGCTGCAACTCTGTCTTTGCCGATGAACCCCTGTCGCAGACTCAATGTGGGTCGCCGTGCGAGTGCGCCAACGGGGAGGGGAAGGTGTGCGTGTCGAACATCTACCCGTACCCTGACTGCTCGTGGGAGATCTATTCGTGCGTGTGCGCGGATCTTTTTAATGACATCTGCGTGGCGGATTGAGGGATCCAGGGTCAGAACGCCCGCTCCGGCCGGCTGACCGCCGGGCCTGACTCCAGGCGGCTTCCAATGAGGTGACTTGTGGCCGCCCGATCTCAAGACCTATCAAGGAAAGTTCTCGACGCGGTACGGCGCGGTGCCTGCCGCGCTATATCTCAGGGGGACCGGCGGACCCACCTGCGAGAGTCCAGGTCCCGCGCGACTCAAGAATGATACCTATCGGAGGTGGTAGGATGAATAGGGCCGCCCTTCTCGTGTGCTTCGCTGTCGGCCAGCTCTCAATTGACCCTGCCTGGTGTGCCGGGGCGCCCCTCAGGGAAGAATTCCTCCGAGAGTACCCCGCCGCCGCCGAGCGTCTGGCCGGGAGGCTCAAGAAGGATGGAAGGGGCCGCGTTGTAGTGGAGGATTCGGGCCAGGGCTCGAACGGTGCCTACAATCACGTAAAGACTTACTCCTACTACATCTCCGGCGACGATTTGAGGTTGGATATTTCCGGGGACGAACCAGGACGAGATGGGGACACGGAGCGGGAGGGCCGCGGGGCGCAAGGCAGCGCCGCGGCGCTCCGTGGGACGGTTGCTCGCGTTCTGTCTGGTGGTCGCCACTTCCTCGCCCTCCAGCGCGATCCCGGGGGCCCGTTCATGCTTGGGCGAATGGAGGAGGGGCGAGGCCTGCTCCTTGATTACTGGATCAAAGAGTTTACTGAGGCGCCGCTCCGCCTTCTCTCGCTCAGGATAGCAGACGAGTTGGTCGATGGCGGGGCGCTGGTCGTCGGTGACGTGTCGGAGCCTCCTCCTCCAGACGAGGCATTGGTCAGGGTCGCATTCCGCGGAAACCGGCTCGACCGGAGGGGGAAAAAAATTGCCTCGGGCTGGCTTGAGCTTGATTCCCGCCGGGGCTGGGCACTGCGCGGGTACCACATCGAACTGACGTCGGGACAGACGTACGACTGTAGGTTGACTTACGATGTGAATCTGGCGGGGGAGCCCTCGCCTTGCCTTCTGGAGCGAGAGTTCGTCAACCCCGGCAGATCGCGTTCGAAGCTTACCTACAGGTTCAAACCCTTCGAGCCAGGGCCTGTAGACAGGTCCGAATTCACTCTGGCCGCTTTCGGCTTGCCCGAAGTCGGGACGCGCAGGGCGGCGACCCCTGCAAGCCTCTGGCTCTTCGCCCTTGCCGGCGCTGCGCTTGCCGTCGGGTTGGCCCTGAAGAGGTACGCCCGTATGCCGGAAAAGGCGGGGGCCTCGTGAACCGGTCAGCCGGATGGGCGGCGCGACTTCAAGGACTGCGGGGCGACGCGCCATCCTTACCGGCGGTCGGCGGCGCGTCCCTGCCGAGGTCTTCCCCATGGGAGGGGCTGCTGGGGGTGGATCGGCACAGGCCCCTCGCCGCTGCCGTGGGCACCGTCATTCGGGGCGGAGCCGCAGAGCTCCTCGACGAGCGTGACCACGCAACGGGGTTCGGACGGAGGGCAGGATCGTGTGCAAGCGCCGGCGTCTCTCCAGTGGAGGCGGAACACTCCCGCGTTTCTTCGTCTCCGCCGGCTTGTCCCTCATCCAGCTCCTCGTCGCCATTTCGATCATCTCGCTTCTGATCGGCCTGCTTCTGCCCGCCGTTCAGTCCGCCCGCGAGGCGGCGCGGCGCGCGCAGTGCTCGAACAACCTCAAGCAGCTTGGTCTGGCCTTGCATGCGTATCACGACGTCTTCGGCTCGCTGCCGCCGGGGCGGATCAAATCGTACGACCCGCGCTACTCCGGCCCGCATCCGCCCTGCACCTCGTCGATCGTCGACAAGAGCATCGAGGTCTTCGCGCTCGGCTTCATGGAACAGACCACCCTTTACAACGCCATCAACCAGAACCTCGCGATCATCGGCGGGGAGAACAGCACGGTCCACTCGATCGTGGTGTCCACGTTTGCCTGCCCAAGCGACACGGCGGCCGGCTACTCTCGCGACCTCAACCCGGGCGCCCTCACCAGGTACGGCGTACCGGACCCGGCCCG
>JBMFUH010000797.1:0-3718 GCA_049966735.1 Isosphaeraceae bacterium | reverse complement strand
TCGTCTTCGAGAGCTTCATCGGCGGCAGGCATACGAGGCGGTATCATCAGTGAAGAGTCGGAGAAGCGCTCCCTCCCCTGGGGTACATGGCGACGGTCCACGACGATGCAACCCACGCAAGAACTCATTGACGAGATTTACCGGGAACGCGTATTGAGAGCGCGGCAGGTCCCGCTGGAGCAAAAACTCCTTGCGGGCGCGGAGCTCTTTGACCATGTTTGCGATCTGATGCGAGCCGGCCTTCGAATCGAGAACCCGGAAGCCGATGACGAAACGGTCGAGGAACTCCTCCGAAAGCGACTTGACATGCTCCGGCGGCTGAGGGCAGAAGAATGACCGGCAACGAGGCAACGTTGGCCGTGATCGATGCTCTGGAAGCGTGTTCAATCGCCTATATGATTGTTGGCTCGTATTCCAGCAACATTTACGGTGTCGAACGCTCAACACAAGACGCTGATTTCGTGGTCGAGCTCCCGGAAGGAGCCTTCGGCGAATTGTCTCGTCGGCTTCCGCCGACCATTCGGATCGACCGTCGGATGAGCTTTGAGACGGTCACGATGACAACGCGATTTGTCGCGAGGGTGCAGGATAGCCCTTTCAAGATCGAATTCTTCTTGCTGAGCTCGGACCCGCACGACCGAGAACGATTTCGCCGTCGTCGTCGGGTCACTGTCGGCAACCGGCAGGTCTGGCTCCCCACCGCCGAGGACGTCATCATCACCAAGCTGCGCTGGGGCAAGCTGGCCAATCGCTCCAAGGATCGCGACGACGCCCGCGACGTGATCGCCGTTCAGGGCGACCGCATCGACTGGGATTACGTCCATTCCTGGTGCGAGCAGCACGAAACCAGGGCCTTGCTCGATGAGATCCGCCGGTCCATTCCGCCGATCTGAACATGGTCGGCGCGCTCTGTCTGTTCGCGGCTGCTTCGCCCGGCTCACCCCCATTGCTTCTCCAGGCTGTACGGCAGCACCTTGACGCCCCGCTCGCGGAGCGGCGAAAGCGCTTGCTTGAGCCGCTCCTGCTGAGCCGCCCAGGCATCGCCATCCAAGCATGTGTACACGGATTCCTTGGCCTCTTGCATCGCGCCTGTAGGCTCTGCTGTGCGGACCGTGGGCATCGGCTGGGGATCGGTCCGCACAGCGGACCCTACAGGAAACCCTGGCCGGCTGCTTGGCGGATTTCCTTCGTCTGGCGAGGCCGGGTCACGAAGCTCCCGCTCGTCGAGCAGGAAGACCGTATCACCACGATCGAGCCCGAGGCCCAGCAGGAGTCGTGTTGTTTCCGAAAGATGTTTGTCGCTCCTTTCCGTGCCCCCCGCGCCGACCAGCGTGAGGATGCTCAGGTTGATCGCGGCCGCGCGGAGATCGGCGACGAGCGTGCGGAGGTCGTCGTCGCTCCAGGCTTTGCCGTAACGCGCGCGGATGTCGGGATCGCCCGACTCGACTCCCAGGCTGACATGGAGAAGATTCCGCTGGCGATAGCCCCGCGGAGCTTCACGATCGGGACCGAGCGTGCCGAAGTCGTCAAGGAAGGCGTGGATGCCCTCAAGCCGTGGGGTGTTCTCATCGGGACGATTGCCCTGGCCTTTTATCCGAGGTCCAATCGAAAACGTTTGCGCGATGATTTCGAGATAGCTGTTCACGTCCTCAATGGGCAGGCGAAGCACGTCGCTCCCTGCCAGAAAGACCACGCGCGACTGGAGCAGGCGGCGGCCGTTGAGTTCGGAGACTGCCCGGACGTGATCGGCAAACTCGACGGGCGAGCGGACGGCATGCGCGCTTGCCTGGCCCAGGCCGAAGCGGACGCCCCGCGCATCTCCGAGCGTCGCCTGGAGCACGACGGCGTTCTGGCTATCGGGGGGAAGCCAGGGGAGCGGGCCATAAATCGCTTGATAGCGGGCACGATGGGCGTCCCAGGCGGCGGCGTCCCAGGCAGCAATCCGGGTCAGGAAGTCGCGGAGTGGGCCGATCGCCAGCGGCTGCGCCTTGTCGGCCGGGGGGTCCTGACGGTCGAGTCGGCCGGCGTCCAGCTCGCGGATCAGGTCGAGCGCCACCTCGCGAACCTGGAGATCCAGCTCGGCAACTTCTTGCTGGGACAGGATGCGCCGCTTGAGAACAAGATTGGCCCCTTCGCGCACCCGGTCGATGGCGTGGACCCTGCCATCAAGGCCTTTGAGGAAATGGGTCGGTTCGATATACGCCCGCTGCCAGCGGCCTTCGAGGTCGAAGTGGTAGATGGGGGCGTCACCGAAGTAGATCGAGAACGCCCCTGTCTTGAATCCGGTGAAGACCAGCTCGGCCCGGTCTGAGGTTGGCACAAGCCCCACCCTGCTGCGATAGAGGGCCCCACTTTGAAGCAGGCAAGCCGCCTCGGTCTGCTGGATCTGAGTCATCGTGGCTCCTGGAATCAGCGTCTTCAGGAAACGCTGAAGAGATCGTTGTGTTCGCTGGCGTATTGCCGAGGATCGACTCGTTTTGTTTTTTTTGATCTGATTTGTCAGTTCGCTTGTTGACTTTGGCTGCGGGCCTTGGTACAAGGATATGTAAATGCCGCCGGCCTTGTTCATTGGCCCCGTTTTGCGTTGCCGCATCCGTTTCAGAGAGGAGAGATCCATGCTTCGTCGTTTGACGCTCCTTCTGGCTTGCCTGTTGGGAGTCACCATGTTGGCCCAGTCGGCCGCAAGAGTCAATCGCGGCCGTCAGCTCAGCCCCAGCGAGATGGCCGTATCGTTCGGAGGGCAGGACCCAATACCCCATTACCTCGCCTGCTGCGATGAGAGCCCGGCGTGCAGCCCGATCAACCCCACGAACGCGTGCGAGGGTCGACAAGAGTCGGGCTGCTACCTGGACTTGACAGTCCAGTACGCAGGGGAAAGAAAGGTTTGCACCCCGACCGACGTCCAGGGAGGTGGGGATTGCACGACGGACATCAGTCAGCACCTTTGCGCAAAGGACTACCTCTGCCTGTGGTACAACGGCCGCTGCTTTCAGGGAACCCAGTATGGTCCGGACGGCTGGGTTCCCGACCACTGCTACCCACCTGCCGGGTGCAACTGAACCTCGCAGGCGCCCTGGGATTCTGGACCTCGGCGCGGTAAGAGCGGCCGTCTCTTCCAGCGGGATTGCGTGTCCCGAAGTGGCCCCGGTCTCGTCTCGGACGCCGGCTAGCTCTCATCTGCCCGCACACCCGGCTACCAAACGCGCTACTGTCCATCTGGGCGGAGTACCTCGACATGATCTACCTGCGCTTAGCGGTCCCGTCAGTCTTCAGCTCGAGGCTGGTCTGTGCCGCGGCAGTTGTGGCTACGTGGACGTTCGTCCTAGCCAACGCACCGGCCAGCGAGGGTGCTTGGTTGTCGCATCCCCCTGTAGAGGGGGACGCCGCGCTGTTCGATGCGGTTGCAGACGCCTACGAAGCGTGTCTAGGACGCTACCCCCACGGGACGATGGAAGTCTTTGCCGAAAGAGGCGAGCTCGAACCCCTGCGCCCGGACGTGCGCATTGAGTGCAAGTTCGAGTGGCTCGGAGCAAACCACCGCGTGAAGGGACGCTTCACGAATTTCCTCACCGCAAAGGACGGGAAGGTCAAGGAGGCCACGGACGAAATCGAGACCGTACTGAGCGAAAAGTCTTACCAGGTCTATGACGTGACCCTACATCATCTGAGGATTTGCAGTCCCAACGCGGGGCTGATTCCGCTCACGAAACTCCAGCCC
>JBMFUH010000796.1:0-3738 GCA_049966735.1 Isosphaeraceae bacterium | reverse complement strand
CGATCACTACGGGGTCGTCCCGCGGACGGCGATCGGCCTGGTGGGCATCCCCGCGATGCCATTCCTGCACGCGAATCTTCATCACCTGATCTCCAACACGATCCCGCTGTTCGTGCTCATGATTCTCCTGGCGGGCTCGCGGGCCGAGTCGTCGGAAGTGGTCGCGATCATCGCCCTGCTCGGCGGGTTCTTGCTCTGGATCTTCGGCCGTCCGGCAGTGCACATCGGGGCCAGCGGCCTGATCTCCGGCCTGACGGCGTTCCTCATCCTGTCCGGTCTCTTGGAACAGCGACTCATCCCGCTTCTCGTGGCGATTCTGGTTGGCTTTCTCTACGGCGGATCGCTCACCCTGGGAGTCGTTCCCCAGTTGGGCTCGAACGTCTCCTGGGACGGTCATCTCTGCGGCGCGATCGCGGGCGGGATGGTGGCCTACGCGCTGGGGCGGGGCTGCCGCGGGCGGCCCGCCCAGGCCGGGCGGGTGAACCTAGACATGATGACGGACGTGTGAACGCACACGAGATGAATTACTTTTCGCGAGAGTGCGGTCCGTTTGCCGCCGCCGGATGAGGATGAAGGTCGATCAGAACGCGGCGGATGGCTTGTTCGCGGACGTCGAGGACCGTGAACTCGATGCCATTCTGGCGAAACTTCTCGCCGTCCTCAGGAAGACGTCCCAAAGTATGCAGGGCCAGGCCGCCGATGGTCTCGTACTCTTCTTCCGTGGAGAGATGCAAACCGAGGCGGTCGTTCACCACCTCGAGTGGGAGCGAGGCATCCACATCGTAGCGAGAGCCCTCCAGGGGACGGATCGCGTCCGCCCGCGCGGGGACGTCGTGCTCGTCGTCGATGGGCCCCACGAGCTGCTCGAGCAGGTCTTCCAGCGTGACCAGACCGGCCACCGAGCCGTACTCGTCGAGCACGATGGCCATCCCGGTGCGATTGCGGCGCAGTTCTTCGATCACGCGATAGGCGTTGCTGGTCTCGGGCACGCAGTAGGCCGGACGGACGAGCTGCGCGGGCACGACCGACTGGGGCTCGTCGCTGTCGACCATCCGCTCCCAGAGGTCCTTGCCGATCAGGATGCCGACGATGTCGTCGCGGTTGGCGCCGAAGAGGGGAATGCGGCTACGGCCGGTCTCGCGGAAGGTCTCGGCGGCCTCGAGGGCAGTCACGGTCGAGGGGAGGCTGACGATGGATGACGAGGGGATCATCACCTCCGAGACATGGGTGCGCGTCAGCTCCACGGCTCGTTGCAGGAGCTGATGTGCGGCCTCGGGAAGCTCGGCCTCAACCTCTTCGGCGGTTTCTCCCTCCTCCGTCGGGATCTCGACCTCCACGCTCGCCGGCCGCGGGCCGTTCTCCGGGTCGGATGCGAAACGTTCGGTAAGATACTCCAGCGAGACCGCGCTGGCGGTCACCGGCCAGGCCAGGTTCCGCAAGAGCGGCGTGGCCGGCCAGAAGAAGAGGAGAATCCTCTCGGCAAACACCCGTCCCAGGACGGCGGCGACCACGAAACCCGCGCCGACCGTGGTCAAGACAAGGATGAGCAGGAACTCGAGCCGGGGAAACGATTGCCAGCGATCCAGGGCCACGCCGATCAAGGTGGCGAGGAACAATCCCGAAAACGCGGCGATGGCCTCGGCCGCACGCTCGGTTCGCTCGTCCAGATGGTCGATCTCGGCGGCGAGTTCGGGCCGGCCGCGATCCGCGCAATACTCTTCAAGCCGGCTCCGGGAATAGGACTGAAAGGCCTTGGTGAGCGCCACCGTCGCCAGGTTCGCCAGGACGGCCGGAACCACGAGAACAAGCAGTATGAGTAGGTTCAGCCCGAGCACGCCCATTGCTCCTGCCCCGCCGGCCTGGTCGCTCGCTCCACCAGGGAATATGTGTTGGCAAACCCTTCACGTCGCAGCACCAGGTCTTCGCGCTGCCGCATCAGCCGGGTCTCTTCCTCGTTGCCATCGTTGTAGCCGCAAAGATGGAGCAGTCCGTGAACGACGTAGAGCGCCAGCTCGTCGGCGGGCTCCGCGCCGATCGACAGCGTCGCGTCCCGCGCCATCTCGGCCGAGACGACCAGTTCGCCGGCCAGTTCGGCGTCGCCGGGAGGGGAAAGCGGGAAGCTGATCACGTCGGTGGGCCAGTCGTGCCCGAGGTGGTCGCGATTGATGCGGTGAATCGTCTGGTCGTCCACGAGCGCGAGGGAGATCGATGCGCGACGGACGCCCTCGCCCAGGAGGACCTGACGAGCGAGCCGGCGGAGACGATCGTGGTCGACCTGGAGAAAACCCTGCGTATCGCCGATTTCCACGACGACCGCGCTCTGGCTGGCGTGGTTCGGGAGATCACAATCATTGGCGGGAGACGTCGACATGACGTGAGGCTCGATCCCCAAAGTCAGGCGGTGCGTTGTTCGGGATACTTGACACGTCCATGGTAGATGCCGATCAGCGACTTGATCAGGCTATCGCGGACCTCGGCGATCTCGCGCAGGGTCAGCCCGCACTCGTCGAACTGGCCGTCGCGCAGCCGACGGTCGATCAGGTTGGTGACCAGTCCCTCGATCCGGGAGGGGGTGGGTTCCGAGAGCGTCCGGCTGGCGCTTTCGACCGAGTCGGCGATCATCAGGATGCCGGCCTCGCGCGATTGCGGCTTGGGACCGGGATAGCGGAAGGCGCTTTCATGAACGGCGGAGCCGTCGGGGTTGGCGCCGTTGCGCCGGTTGGCCTCGTGGAAGAAGTACTCGACGAGCGTCGTGCCGTGGTGCTGCTCGATCAAGTCGATGATGGGCTCGGGCAGGTGGTGCTGCCGTCCCAGGTCCACACCGTCCTTGACGTGGCCGATGATGATCAAGGTGCTCATCGCCGGCGCCAGGTTGGCGTGGCGATTGGCCGAACCGACCTGGTTCTCGATGAAGTAGTGCGGCTTGAGCATCTTGCCGATGTCGTGGAAGTAAGCGCCGATCCGGACCAAGAGTGCATTGGCGCCGATGCGCTCGGCCGCGGCTTCCGAGATCGTCCCCACCGTGATCGAGTGGTTATGGGTACCGGGCGCCCGGCGGACCAGCTCCTGGAGCAAGGGATGGGTGATGTCTCCCAGCTCGAGCAGGCTGATTCCCGTCACGATGCCGAAGGCACTCTCCAGGAAGGGGAGGCTGCCCCCCAGGAAGAAACCGGCCATCAGCCCCCAGCCGGCGCGCCAGAAGCCATCGCTCCGGATCAGTTCGATGGGCTGGTGCTCCCAGAGGCCGGTGGCCCAGGTCAGCACCAGGTAGCCCAGAGCGGCGGTGGCCCCCACCTTGATCAGCTTGGTCCGGGTCCGGACCTCGTTGAGCGCCAGCACGCCGGCGGAAGTTCCGCCCATCAGGACCAGGAAGTGAGAGATTCCTCCGCCCAGGATGAGGCAGGCCAGGAGCGACAGTCCCAGGGTCGCCACCAGCGCGAAGCTCGCATTGTAGGCGATCGCCAGGATCATCGCCGCGATCGTCACGGGCACGACCTCGCCGTTCCAGGTCTGGTTGGCCAGCAGACGGACCACGGCCATCGCCAGCAGCACCAGTCCGCAGACCGTGGCGATGTGCCTCAGATCGCCGGCGATTCGCGGCTCATGGTAATAGGCATAATAGCCGGTCAAGAAGAAGAGGATGGCCACCAGGAACAGGATACCGAGCGCCCGCTGCACGCGATCGCTCAAGCTCAGCGATCGCATGAGAGCCTCGTGCTCCATGCGCAGGAGGATGAG
>JBMFUH010000795.1:0-3738 GCA_049966735.1 Isosphaeraceae bacterium | reverse complement strand
AATTTCGCCCCCCGGGCCGCTCGCGATCCGCCTCAGAATCTGCGAAACTCGAACTCAGGAAGTGAAGGAAGCTAAGGCGATGCAGCCAGCAAAAGAAAATGAGGGGCGTGAGATATGACCATCGAAGAGGCGGAAAGACAGAACCGAGATAAAGGCGCCCCTGAAAGGTGGGACAGGACAATGACGCTTGAGGAGCGGCTTGAACGTATCGAAGCAAAACTGCTGATGCTGTGCGACCGGCAACAGATCCGCGACTGGTACTCGGTCGAGGAGTTCGCCCGAATCGTCATGCGTGCGGAATTCACCTGTCGTGAGTGGTGCCGTCGCGGTCGCATTCACGCGAAGAAGAAATGCAGCGGGCGAGGTGTACACGCGGCGTGGACGATTTCGCATGAAGAGTTGGAACGATACCAACGCGATGGATTACTGAAGAGTCGCGGAAACACAGTTACCGTCGGGGCATGATCGTCTCGCAAGCCACGTAGGTGACGGAGATGACCGGAGTGAAGGGTCAGTTTGAAAGTTGAGGGGTAACCCATGACGTCGGAAACAAAAAGACTTCTTAATGCTGATGAGGTCGCCGCGATGCTCGGGATTTCCGAGCGGACGCTGTGGCGGCTGCTGTCGGCTGCTGTCGGCTGGCAAAGTTCCCAAACCCGTTCGGTTTGGGCGATCCACCCGGTGGCGTCTCGCTGACGTCAGGGAGTGGATCGAAGATGGTTGCCCGGCCGGAGGGTGATGGCACGGGACGCTACCTGGACGTATAATCACTGCGACGAGCAAGCTAGTCCGGAGACCGACCGATGGCTTCGATCTATAAGCGACCCGCCGACAAGGGCAAGAAGAACAAGCCGTGGCTCATTGAATATCGAGACGCCGACGGCAACCGGGCCTATGCCAAGGGTTTCACCGATAAAGGGTTGACCGAGCAACTCGCCGCCAGATTGGAAAACGAGGTGATGCTCCGCAGACGGGGGATGATTGACCCCGCCGAGGAACGGTCGCTTGCCATCCGGCAAAGCCCGATCGCCGACCACCTGGCCGCGTTCGAGCGATCGCTCGACAACACGACGCCGAAGCATCGCAAACTGACGATGACGCGAGTGCGGCGGCTCGTCGAAGCTTCCGAAGCCAAGATTCTGTCGGACCTGTCGGCGGAGAAGGTCGAAGAGGCTTTGAAGGAAATACGGCGAGAGGAGGATCTGGGGGCACGGACCTATAACCACTACCTCCAGGCGATTGATGAATTCGGGAAATGGCTAGTGGCGACCAAGCGCCTTCCTTCCAATCCGCTGGCCGGAATCGACCGGCTGAACGCCGAAACGGATGTTCGCCATAAGCGGCGGGCGTTGACCCCGGAAGAGGTAGGTAGACTCGTCGACGCGGCCCGTGGTTCGGGGTGCGATGTACAAGGGTGTCCTGGCGAGTTGCGTGCCCGGTTGTACCTGACGTCGTTCTTCACCGGGCTTCGCCGCCTGGAGCTGGCTAGCCTGACGCCACGATCGTTCCGGCTCGACGATGCCCAGCCGACGCTGGTCGTGGAAGCGGCGTGCTCGAAGCATCGTCGCAGGGACACGCTGCCGATGCACCGGGCTCTCGTCAGCATGGTGCGTCAGTGGGTGCGTGATCTGGGGCCTGACGATCTGCTCTTCCCCCGGATAGAGCGGAAGAAGACGTGGCTCATGGTCAAGAAGGACCTGGAGCGGATCGGCATCCCCTACGAGACCCCGACGGGATCGCGGACTTCCACGCGGCCGGGCGTCACTCCCATATTACCGGGCTGGTGAAGAACGGCGCGACCCTTGTCGAGGCGAAGGAATTGGCCCGTCATGCCGACGTGCGGCAGACGATGAAATACACCCACATCGGACTGGAAGACCAGGCCCAGGCACTCGCGGGACTCCCCGCCCCTTTCGCATCAGCCATCCCTGATGGGTTGCACTATGGCTGCATTCCGGGCGGCGCCTCAGGTCGGGAATTGGCGGCGGATGGCAGCTGCGGCGATCCCGATGCCAGCCTGGGAAACGAACAAGCCCCAGCGGAGCCGAGGCTTGCGTCGTCTCTTGTCGCAAACTGTCACCAGATAACAGGTTGCGTTAAAGTGGAGGCGGCGGGAATTGCACCCGCGTCCCGAGAAGCGTTGGCGAGGGCTTCTACGTGCGTAGCCGATCGTTTATTTGTCGGCCTTGGAGCCCCGGTCGGCAGGGTCCCGGTCGGCTTATCCTGTCATGAATTTAACCCGAGCCGCAACAAGAGGTTAGGCCCAGGCGATCCCGAATTGGCGTCCCCGGCCGGATCTCTCGGGAGAAGACACGGCGCGAGGCCGTCGCTGTTTCTTAGGCAGCGAGACGGAGACCAACAGTGTTGTTGGCAGTTAAGTTTCGGTCGGCTTTTTACGAGGCCCGCTGACCAACCTCGGCACGCCACCGTTCACCTCGGTCATCCGGTCGATCCTGGTTCGCCCCCGAATGGTCGACGTCGGAACGTGACACCCACATTGTACGGTACAATCCGCCAGATTTCACGGTCCATTCACAAAAATCCCGGGACTTCAACGCCGGCGTAGCGCCCGGTCCATGTCGCGCTTGGCGTCTTGTTTCTTGATCGCCTCGCGCTTGTCGTAGAGTTTCCGGCCCCGCGCCACGGAAAGCTCCACCTTCGCCACCCCCTTCTTGAAATAGATCGACAGCGGCACGAGTGTCAGTCCCTTCTCGCCGGTCTTGGTCCCCAGCTTGTCGATCTCGCGGCGATGCAAGAGGAGCTTCCGCCTGCGCTTGGGAACGTGGTTCATCCGGTTGGCCTGAAGATACTCCGGGATGTCGCAGCCCAAGAGCCAGACCTCGTCCTTGTCGATCTCGGCGTAGGCGTCTTCGAGATTCGCCTTGCCGTTGCGCAGGCTCTTCACCTCGGTGCCAGTGAGCACGATCCCCGCCTCGACCTTCTCGAGCAGTTCGTACTCGTGCCGGGCCTTGCGGTTGCGCGCGACAATCTTGATGCCGCCATCGCCTGGTGCATGCTTGCCCTTGGCGGAACTTTTACCGGTCTCTTTCTGGGCCATCGCGGCTCTCCCGGTTCAGGTCCTCGAGCATCATTGCAACGGTCCAACCACTCATGGGATCGACCGCTTCCGGGACAATCTCCGCGAGCGGCTCCAGGACGAACCGGCGGCCGGCCATCCTGGGGTGCGGGATTGTCAACTCCGATGTCTCCATGATGAGATCATCATAGAAAAGGAGGTCAAGGTCCAACGTCCGCTCGCCCCAGCGGATTTCGCGGGTTCGACCGTTCCTCGCCTCGATCTCTTGCAGCAACTTCAACAACTCCAGAGGTTCGAGGGTCGTTTCGAGGCTGGCGGCGGCGTTGAGATAAAGTCCCTGTCCCGGCGGACCGCCCACGGGCTCGGTTTCATGGAACGCGCTCACCTGGGTGACCGAGACGCCGGGACTGGCGGCCAGCTCGGCGATGGCTCGCACGAGCGTGGCGCGACGATCTCCCAGATTGCTGCCCAGACCGATGAGTGCCAGCGTTCCCATCAGGTCCTCTTGCGGCCTTGCCTCAGAAAGACAGCTTGCCGATGCGGTCGACGGCCTCGAGCAGACGAGGCGTTTCCACGGTGAGCGCCGCACGGATGTAGCCGTCGGCGGTCCGGCCGAATCCCAGGCCCGGCGTGGTGACGACGTTGGCCTCCTCGAGCAGTCGGCCGCACAGTTCGGTCGACGTATAGCCCTTCGGGCAGGG
>JBMFUH010000794.1:0-3739 GCA_049966735.1 Isosphaeraceae bacterium | reverse complement strand
GCCAACCCCGTGACCGATCACTCACGCGTCCGGGAACTGGCCAGCGTCGCCCGGCCTGACGGCCCTCTCGACGCAAGGGTGTGTAACCTTAGCCGACGACCCAGGTCAATCTGGCCCGTCGCTGAAACTTAGCCGACGATCGACGGGTTGCCAAAGATTCGCGGGCATTTCTAGAATGGCCCGTGAAGCTCATCTCGTGCAGTCGTCAAAGTTTTCCTCGTTTGACCTCGGAACCGGGAGCCGATGCCGGCACAACATCTTTCGCGATCGGCGGATTCGACAATCTCCCTCGGCTCGTTGATTTGCTGGGGGGGCCTCATCGCCCTCGTCGCCGCGGTCTTCTTCGCCAGCGACCTGGGGGACGAGCCCTTCGTCGACGAATACGCGTACATCACCCAGTCGTATCAGCCCGATCTCGTCTTCGCCGGCCGGTCCAACGACCCCGCCTGGCTCACTACCCTGTGCTACGACCTGGTGCCGCTGCCCAAGTATCTCATCAACCTTGCCTTCCGCGCGACGCGCATACGCCGCCCTACCCCGCGTGACGCCTTCGCCTGGTATCAGAACACGTCCTCCCGCTGGGGATCGCGGCCAGAACTCATGATCGCCCGCGTGCCTTTCATCCTCACCGCGGCGCTGGGCTGCGTGGCCATCTTCGCCCTGGGCTCCCTCATCGCCGGTCGCTGGGCGGGCACGATCGCCGCGCTGCTCCTGGCAGTCAACCCGCTTTTCCGCTTGCATGCGCATCGCGCCATGTCCGAGGCTCCCTGCGAGGCATTCCTGCTTTTGGCCCTCGCCGTGGGACTCTGGGCCTGGAAAGACCTGCTGACGCACGCTCCGCGTATCCGCTTCATGGTGGCCATGCTCGTGGCAGGATTCTGCGCGGGTTTCTCCCTCCTCGCCAAGTTCAACGGCGCGCTGGCGATCTTCGCCCTGGCCGGCTGGACGTTCCTGGGGCTTGTGCTTTGTCGAGCCGACGGCCTTCGCCAGCGGGTCCTGGGCCTCGGCCTCGCCGTCGCGATCCTCACCGCGATCGGCACGTTCGTGATACTCAATCCGTTCATGACGGCGCATCCCGCGGGTAGCCAGCGAATCGGCACGCGGGCCATCTCCGAGATGGGGCTGGGTGAGCGTGTGCGTTTTCTGATCGACCATCGCCGCGACGTCTCCCGCCAGCAGCAGCGAAAGTTCTCCCATAACGCGGTGTTGACCTTGCCTGAGCGGGCGCGGGTTGTGGCCGCTCAGGGGTTCGGCCGGTTCGGACCGTTCGGCCCCCGCAAATCCGACTCGACCGTCCGCTACGACCGTTCCCAGGACTGGGGTGCGATCGTCTGGCTTCCTCTGGTCGCGGCCGGTCTGGTCTGGTCGATCGTTCTGGGCACGCGTCAGCGCGCGGCGGGCCAACCGCCCACAGGCTGGGCGCTGGCCATCTGGGCATGCCTGACCCTGGCGGTGGTGGTCGGTTATCTTCCCATGGCCTGGGATCGTTACGAGCTGCCGATCCAGTCGCCCGCCGCCCTGCTGGTCGCTCTTCCCCTGGCGTCCATCGGACGCGCGCTGGGGAATCGACTCACTCGACCCGCCACGAGGTCCTGATGCGATCGTCCCGGCTTCGCCTAGAACTCTCGGTCTTCCTCACCCTGCTGGGCAGCTACGCCTACTTCTGGCACGCGCGGGACTGGAACGCATCCAGCCGTTTAATTCTCACATATGCACTTTTTGACAGTCGCACCGTCTGCCTCGACGGGCTCGATCAGCAGACCGGCGACATCGCGCTCTTTCATGAACACTACTACTGCGACAAGCTTCCCGGCTTCTCGTTTGCCGCGACGGTCCCCTACGGGCTGGCCCGGTCGATTCTGGGCCTTCCGCCGCATCCGCTGGCCCCGCCGCCTCCGCCCAGGACCAAGGCGCTCGCGCACTGGCCGGCCGATTACTGGACCACGCTGGGTACCTCCGGACTGTTCACGGCCGCCTGCGCGATCCTCCTCATGCGGCTGGCGCGCAGGCTGGGATGCTCGCCGCGCGCGGCCGCGGTCGTGGCCCTGGCCTACGGGCTGGCCACGCCAGCCTATGTCTATGCAACCCTGGCCTACGGCCACCAGCTCTCGGCGTTCGCGCTTTTGGGCTCCTTTTGCCTGATCTGGACCCGAGGCGCCGGGCGCGAGGTCGTGCGCATGCTGGCAGCCGGCTTCCTGGCCGCTTACGCTTCCGTGATCGAGCTTCAGCTCGGGCCGGTCTCGGCGATCCTGGGAATCTGGCTGGTCTTCCAATGTCTGGCGGGACGCCGGCGCGGCAGCGCTCTCTTCTTCTTCGCCCTCGGCGCGGCGTTGCCGACGTTGGCGCTTCTGGTTTACAACGACCAGGCGTTTGGATCCCCCTGGGAGCTGGGCTACTTCCACCATGCCAGGAAGGAGTTTGCCGAGGTGCACAACCGGCAGAACCCGCTGGGCCTGCGCTCACCCGACCTGAGCAAGGTGATCCCCCTGCTCTGGGGCGAGCATCGCGGTCTCCTCTTCTATGCTCCCATCCTCCTGCTTGCGGTCCCCGGCTGGATCGTTCTCTGCCTGCGTAGGCAGTTCGCGCTGGCGGCCAGTTCGCTGGCGATCGTTCTGGCCGTCTTCCTGGTGAACCTGAGCTATCCCGAGTGGACGGGCGGCTGGTCGACCGGCCCGCGGCTCCTCTTGCCCCTCTTGCCCTTCGCGATGATCCCGGTGGCGGCGGCCCTGACCGGTCCGTCCCGCTGGCGACGCCTGGCGTTCGCGTTGGCCGTCGTCCTCGCCCTGGCCGGAGGCATCTTGATGCTCCTTTACCAGGGCGTCGGCGCGCGCATTCCCCACGAAATCGACCGCCCGCTTCGTGACTTCGTCTGGCCCCTCTGGACGGGGCAGATGAGGACGCCAGGCTGGTGGTCCCACGACCGCTTCGCCTGGAATCTGTGCAGTCTGGCCGCCCGGGACTGGATAGACGGGCTATCGCCGTCTTATCAGGCCCTTCAGTTTCTTCCCCTCGTGGGGCTACAGGCCCTGGCGATGTTGGGAATCAACGTGCTCGCGGGCGCGGAGCCATCGCGGCCGGTGGGCAACCCGCAAGCCACGAGCACACCCTCGGCTTGAACCATTCATCAGGGCAGTCAGCCTGGCGCCGGGTCTGCCTTTCTTGCGGTTTTCTTCACACTCTCGATGTACCTTGCCGGTTTGGACCAACCTTTGGTAAGTTGGCGCATAGGGCGGTGCGGAGAGATCAGATCTCAACAGGAGATGAGAACTTCCATGCGCTGGCCGCAACCGACGGATCATCATGATCAGCCGACGCTGACGGCTTCCAGGGTCAGCCTGCGAGGTCTGCTCTTGATCCTCGCCTTGATCGCCATCGGGCAGGCCGCGCCGGCCGCCCCGCCGGCGCTGATCGAGATTGGCGGACGCCGGGAACTCTTCGTTGACGATTTCCTGGTCGACCAGCGCAATGGTCTGGAACTGCGCCTCCAGACTCCGGTCCCGCGCCAGGTCGTGCTGGTCCACGACGCTCCGTGGGAGGGAAGTGGCTGCGGCTACCACACGATCTTCCGCGACGGCGATATCGTCCGGATGTACTACATCGCCGCCGACCTGACAAGCGCCGACGGATCGCAAATGGCCTTGCATCCGGCGTTCGCCTGCTACGCCGAGAGCCGTGACGGCGTTCACTGGACCAAGCCGGAACTCGACCTGTTCGCGTTCGCGGGATCGAAGAAGAACAA
>JBMFUH010000793.1:0-3755 GCA_049966735.1 Isosphaeraceae bacterium | reverse complement strand
CTGGCCAAATTCTGCCAGGACCGGACGGTCCTGCACGCCTGCTCCTACACCGGCGGGTTTGGCCTCAATGCCCTGTTGCGCGGCAAGGCGTGCGAGGTGACGTGCGTGGATCTCGACGAGAAGGCCGTCGCGCTGGCACGGGAAAACGGCAACGCCAACAGCGTCCGCTTGAACGTGGTTCACGCCGACGCCTTCGGCTACCTGCGACAGATGGCCCAGAACAATCGAACGTTCGGCGTGGTCGTGCTCGACCCTCCCAAGCTGATCCCTGACCGCGACGAGGTCTCGGCGGGAAAGCGGAAGTATTTCGACCTCAACGTCCTGGCCATGGGACTGGTCGAGCCGGGCGGCTTGCTGCTGACTTGTTCCTGTTCGGGTTTGCTGCCGCCCGCTGATTTTCAGGCCCTCCTGCGTGCCGCCGCGCGGAAGGCCGGCCGGAGCGTGCAGCTCCTGGCGATGACGGGCGCGGCCGCCGACCACCCGGTCGCCCTCGACGCCCCCGAAGGCGCCTACCTCAAGGCCGCCTGGCTCCGCATCGGCGACCCGGTCCCACCGGTTGTCTTCGAGCGCGAGGCATCAGCAAGCGAGAGCGCTCCGCCGCGGGCGTGATGGCCTCTACCGCATCCTCGGCGTGAGTCTTACGGACATGATTGTCCAACGAAACCAAACGTCAAGATCTGCACGAGTCTCGTTACATCAAGGATGACGAATCGATGTGACGTAAGTTCTGAAGAGATGCAGGAACTCTTTAAAAACTCAAATGCCGAACTTTTCTTAATCACTCAAAACAGCGGAATTTCCAGGGAAAACCAAGGGCTCTCCGCCAAAACGCGATCGATGAGTTGAGGGGTTAACCGCTCACGTCAGCCGATCATAGCTGTAAGGCGCTGAGGGACAGTGAATTACGTCGATCGTGTCGCCGCCGTGCGGCGTGCGCTGGCAACGGGACTTACGTCAAATCGGCAGCCGGCAAAATTCTGGAAAAATCTTGCCGCGCGGGGTGTGACACCCCGGTTGGGCTTGACTCGCCGGAAGGATGGGATGGTGTCGGGCGAGCTGTCGCGGCATCGAAGTACTCATCGGACTCTGAGGCATCACTCGCTCGATCCAGCGTTTCGAGTGGTTCGACGATCGAGGCCATTGCTGGAACTCACTGGAATCAAGTTTCCGTTCGCCACACTCCGATTGTACTCTGGAGGTCTACCGGATTGGAGTGAGGCCCACGCGATGCCTGTCGAACCGATCACCGACCTCGACGACCCCAGGATCGCCGTCTATCGCTCGCTCAAGTCGACCAACCTCACGCGAGGGCTGCCTCATTTCGTGGTCGAGGGAGAGAAGCTGGTCAGGCGCCTTCTGGAGAGCCGTTTTCCCGTGATCTCGATCCTGGCGACCGATCGCCATGTCGACCGGCTCGCGGGAAAGCTGCCCGACCACCTGCCGCTGCACGTGATTCCGTTCGAGCAAATTCACGAGATCGTCGGTTTTCCCTTTCACAGGGGAGTGCTTGCTTGCGGCAAGCGCACTGCCTGGCCGTCGTGCGCCGAGATCGTTGGGCAGGCCGGCGGAAGGTCGACCCTGGTCATTTGCCCCCAGGTCAGTAATCCCGAAAATCTGGGCGCGATCGCCCGGATCGGCGACGTCTTGGGAATCGATGCGATCGTGGTCGGTCCAAGCTGCCCCGACCCGTTCTCGAGGCGCGTGCTCCGGGTCTCGATGGGCTCGGTTCTCCGACTTCCCGTGATCGTCGTCGAGCGGATCGAGGACGAGGTCCCGGTCTTGCTGCGCAGGCTCGGCTTCGAACTCTGGGCCGCCGTGGCGGACCCGTCCGCGCCTTCGTTCGAGGAGGTTTCGCGTCCCGAGCGGCTGGCTCTCTTGCTGGGAGACGAAGATCGAGGGGTCGCCCCAGGCTGGCTGCACCAGAGCAGGCGACTCGTCACGATTCCGATGCGCCCGGGCGCCAGCTCGCTCAATGTGTCGGTGGCGGCCGGAATCCTGCTCTTTCACCTGACCCGGCAGCCAGGTCGATGACTCTCCGGGAAATTGAACGGAGAATGACCCTCCGTTGGCCGCCAAAGGCATATCTTGACTCTCGCGGCGTGTTGTCCGCTTATAAATGCGCAGCGCGCGGGCAGGGCCCGGAAAAAAAACACCCCAACCCGCGGAATATCTTTCCAAGGTCCAGGGAGTACAATACTGCGTGAAACAGACCAAGAGAGGACGCTCCTTGTGCCCGTCGCTGGCGCGTTGGAGTCGCGCGACGCCACTCCTGCCAGAACGGTAGGGGCACGCTGGGGAAGTTGGCCATGGGACGCGAACAAAGCATCGTGCCGACGCTGCAGATCCTCTCCGGCCCCCTGGCCGGACGTCTCTTCAAAGTCGATCGCGACCTGATCATCATCGGCCGCAACCCTGACTGCGACCTCGTGCTCGAACCCAAGTCCGTCTCCCGCAAGCACGCGGCAATCGTCCGTGAGGGCCGCGAGCACGTGATCAAGGACCTGGGTAGCACGCGGGGGACCGTGATCAACGGCAACCGGCTCTCCGAACCCGTCGTCCTGACGAGTGGCAGCGTGCTCCAGCTTGGCGAGGTCCTTGCTCAAGATGGCATGGCCCTCGTTCAAGACGCGATCCAGGATGGTCTTGCTGATGCTCAGATCACCTGGTGGGCCTGACCGGGCCTGGATCGCCTCGGGGGCCAGGATGAGTAGTACCGGTCCCCTCGCTCGCCGGTAAACTCCATGTCAAGACCGTGTTCCGTGTTATACAGCCCCGCCATCCGGTGGGGATGACAAACCCTCTCGTAAAGCTTCTTGAGCCGCTCGAACTCCTCCCTTTCAGTGGCCTCGGGATCCTGGGTGACTTGAGCTCGCATGGCCAGATTGGTCAGGATGATACGGGGATCGCTGTTCCTTGGTTCAGGTTCGCGGCGCGCCAGCAACTAATGACAGAACGGGCATCCCTCGACCGCGGTCGAACCCGGCAGGTGCAGGAAGACAGCGCCTCGGGCCAGTGAGATCAAACCCGCGAGGAGCACGCAGACCGCGGAGACGCGGAGCAGGTGCCGTCGGGCGGAATGCGACAGGAGTGAGCCGCCGGCGCCGGTCAGGATCATCACCGGAGCGGTCCCCGCGCCGAAGGCGACCATGGTGAGGAGTCCCTGGATCACGCTGGCCGAGCTGCTGGAAAGCGTCAAGAAACCGTAGACCAGCCCGCATGGCAGAAAGCCCGTGAGGATGCCCGCGATGAGGACGTTCGTCAGTCCGGGCGCCGTGAGGAACGGTCCCACGAATGTCCCGGCCAGACAGGGCGTTCCGCCCCCTTTGACTTTCGGAAGAAGGCCGCGGGGAAGGATTCCCAACGCGAGCAGACCCTGAGCCGCCAGCAGCCCGCCCGCCAGGATCGACAGCCCCGCCTGCACGTTGACCAGCGTTCCTGCCTTGCGCGAGAGCCAGAATCCCGCGTAGCCGGCGGCGACGCCCAGAAACGCATACGTGAGGACTCGCCCGAGAGTGTAGATGAGCTGACACTTCAGGTTCGCAAGCACGCTGCGCGCCCCGACGCCAATCGAGAGCGCGAAGCCGCCGCACATGCCCACGCAGTGCGCGGAGCCCAGGACGCCGGCCAGGAAGACCAGAGGCAGCTCGCTCATCAACGACGTGGTCTCCATTTGAGGAGTTGCGAGTTGCCAGTTGCTGGTTACCAGGTCACTGGCAACTGACAACTGGCAACTGGCAACGTGAAGGGTTGGCGCA
>JBMFUH010000792.1:0-3758 GCA_049966735.1 Isosphaeraceae bacterium | reverse complement strand
GCCGCGGCGAAGAGGCCGATCATCCCACCGGCGAACCCTGCCGACGCCAGCTCGCGCCGGCCGTTCGCGTCCTGTCCGTCACCGCCGCGCGCGGCCCACACGGCGCCCGCGAGAACCCCGGTGGCGGCGAGCAGAACCGTGATCGCATCGAGCCGGAGTCCGCCCGAGCCTGGCAAGCTACCGGGCAAGGGAGGAATCAAGGCCGAGAGTGCCAGCAGCAAGCGAAAGACCATCAGGGCCAGCGGGGCCAGGACGAGCCTGCGCGCTAGCGGCAATGCGGCAATGCGGTCGCCCAGCGGCCTGGTCCAGGCGTTGAGATCGATCGGGCTGGTCCCCGGACCTGGCTCGGGAACGAGCTGCGGTGCCGACGGACGCTCGAGCCGCACCTCGACGCGCTTGGTCCCGCCGTTGCTCTCGATGATGACGGCCCCGAGCGCGGAACCTGAAGGAAACCGGAGCACATCGTCTCCCAGCTCAAATTCGATCAGCAGCTCGGTCTGGTCAATCGACACAAAGGAATCACCCTCGGACGAGGCCATGACGCGAATTCGCCCGGCACGGGGAGACTCAACCCGCACCGAGCCCTTGAGCAAGCGGTAGCCGACGTTGGTGATCTTCAGCTTCTGCCGGACCAGACCTCCGCCGGTCGACGCGCGGACGGTCAACATCTCCGGGTGGACATCCAGCTCCGGCGCGCTCGATCGCGAGGCCGGTAAGCGCCCCAGCCAGGCATCGAGCCGCTCATCAGCGTTCTGGCCGGGTTCGGGGCGGGGAACCAGGTCAAACCGCTGAACCCGCTTCATGTGCTCGGCGATCCGGCCCGAGGTCAGCTCGTCGCGCACGAGCCCCCAGCGCTGGGCTGCCAGCGTCAGGAAGTCGTCCCAGGTGCGGCACGTGCCCGCGCCGGCGATCATGTACGGAATGGAGAGCTGTCCCGGTTTGAAGCTGGCATACGCCGGCTGTGGTTCCACAGCCGATCGGCCCTGCAAATTGCCGGGAGGACGAGGCTCCTGCCGAGTCGGAGCGTGAGGCTCCTGGCGTGTTGAGGTCCCGCGGGGCTCGGCGGGGGCCTCGCCCTCCCGAGGTGCCGCCCGTGGTCCGGGGGCCGCGGTGAGTTCGCGGTCGACAACAAGCTGAACGCCGCCAAGCTGGATGACGTCTCCGGGCTGCAAGGCCCGCGACTGACTGGAGAGCAAGCGCTGGCGATTGACGAACGTGCCGCCGGGGCTCTCGAGATCGCGGAGCTCCAGCACGTTGTCCCGAAGGGTGAGGGAGGCCTGGCGTGCGGCCATCCGCCGGGGCGAGTTGGGCTGCTCCTGGTTCGCCAGGTCGAAGCCCGGCGCGCCTGCCAGGGCGTTGCCCAGCACGCTCTCTCCTGGCTCGACGGTCAGCCGCTTGCCGACGTCGCGACCGCGGACGACCTCGAGAAACCAGCGATCTTGTCTGGCTGTGCTTGCCACGATGATTCGGCCTCACCTCTGTCGAAACAAGAGCACCGTCTGGCCCAGTTCGATCCGATCACCGTCCTTGAGCGGCTCCGCCCCGCTGACGGGCTTGCCGTTGAGTCGGGACGAGGCTTTGGGTGCCAGGTGGCGGAAGATGTAACCAGCGGAAGTGGACTCGATCTCGGCGTGCTGGCGGGCAACGGCCGGATCGCCGAAGATGCCGACCTCGGCCCGTTCGTCCAGCCCCAGCCGGCAGCGGCGATGGGCCAGCAGGTAGGTCCGTCCCTCCTGTCGACCGTTCTGAACCTGGACCCACGCCCGCCGCAGCGCCTGCTCGACCAGGGCGAGAAACAGGCCCAGCCCGGCGCCGAGGATGACGATCCCCAGCGCCTGGCCCATCTCGGTGCGGTTGCCCAGAGCCACGCGCAGAGCCTCGAAGCAGTAGCCGCCGATGAAGCCTCCCAGGCCCCCGCCGATCAGTCCAAATACCAGGCGCTGGCGCGACCGGTCGGCCAGGCCTTGCCCCAGCCCGATGCCCAGCCCCAGGACCGCCCAGGAGCAGGCCCGGCCCAGAAGTCCTCCTTGAAACAAAGCGATGACGCGTTCGCCGATCAAGAGCCCGAGCGCCCCGCCGAGGGCCGCGGCCGGCACGCCCCAGGCCACCGCGCGGGCCATCCGATGCCAGGCGCCGTCACGAAACGGCCCCCAACCATTGAGGAAAAAGCCGGTCGAGCCGCCGATGAGCGCGCCGGCCAGCGCGTCGCGGACGTCGACCGAGCTGGCATGAACCAACTCCACGTAAAGGTAGAGCCCGAAGAGCGAGCCAATGGCACCGGCTATGGCCAGATCATATGCCTGGCGAAACGCAGCGCGGCCACCGGCGATGCGCGGGGCAGGCGGCGGGCGATTCTCGGCCCGCGGGTCGGTGGGCACGTCTGCGATCCGGGTCATGAAAGCACCCGCAGGGCGCGGCCTCCCTCGGCGATCATCCGCGCGATATGGCCGAATGTCTGAACCAGCTCACCGCTCCGGGCGAAGATCGACCCATGTTCGCTGCTGGCCAGCCGGCTCAGGTAGTCGCGGTCGGCGTCGCCAGTGCCGATCGCCACGATGTCGATGCCCTGCCCTCGCGCCGCCAAAGCCTGCTCCACCGCGCTTTCGGCGGCGTCGGGAAAGCCGTCGGTCAGAAGGACAATGTAGCGCTTCCGGTCGCCCGCGGCAAGCTGGCCGCGAGCCATCTCCAGCGCGTCGGTCAGGTTGGTCGAGCCCTCGGCCTCGAGCCGCGCGATCGCCGCATGCAGCCGGCGGACGTTGTTCGTGGCCGCCGACTGAAGCGCGACCATGCTCGAGAACGAGATCAGGCCAACCTCCATGGTCGTGAAGTCGCAACGGTCCAAAAACTCGCGGGCCGCCGTCTGGGCCTCGACGAGCGGCAAGCCGATCATGCTCGATGAGACGTCGATGAGCAGGAAAACGCGGATCTGCTCGGGTTCGCCGACCACCGTCACTTCGGGCGGACGGCCCAGCCACGAGAGATCGTCGGGAACCGGTTCGACCGCGAGCGCCAGCTTGTGCCCCGTATCGCGCTGGATCGCCTCCACCTGGACCACCCCGTTGGCGTCGTACGAGATCCCCACGTCCACCTTCACCTCGGCGTTGGTGGCGTGGATGCCCGTGAAGACATACTTGCCCAGGATCGTGCAGTCCAGCGGCGAGGCGCTCTCGCCCTGGGTCAGGTAAACCTCCAGCTTGCTGTTGGCTCCTCCATGCGTGGAATGAAGGTATGTCTTCGTGTTTTGAGCGGGAATGGGGATATTACGGCGGATCAGGATGTCGTTGACGTAGCAGGAGGCGTCGGGGGCCAGGGCGATGGTTCCCAGGCTGTGCGACATCACGTCGGTCACGCGCCGGGGGGCGGTCTGGGCGGTCTGCCCCTTGGCAGCCGATCCGGCGCCGAGGGTGAACCGGGGCAAGGCGTCGGCGATGGTCTGGCCTTCGAGGGTGGCGGCCTGGATGACGGCGCCCAGGGCGACGACCTCGTCGACGTTGACGCCGGTCCTGGGGGGCTTGCCGGCCATTTCGGTGACGTACGACCGGACCATGGGCATGCGGGTCGACCCGCCCACGAGCAGCACGCCGTCGAGGCTCTTCCAGTCGAGCCGGGCCTCGGTCAGGGCTTCCTCGGTGAGCCGGCGGGTCCGGTCCATGAGGGGGAAGGTCATGGCCTCAAACTCGGCGCGGCTGAGTTCGTAGCTTTGCCGATCCTTGCCGAGCTGGAGGGTGATCCGGGTATTGGTACGCTCGGAGAGGGCC
>JBMFUH010000791.1:0-3762 GCA_049966735.1 Isosphaeraceae bacterium | reverse complement strand
GATGGCTGCGCGTAGGGTCCGCTGTGCGGACCGACGGCTGCGGGATTTGGTCCGCACAGCGGACCCTACGACTGGCAACCCCCACGAGCCCCTAGAAACTCAACAGCCAGGTGCGGGACGTGAGGCCGGCGGCCAGTCCGCGCCAGGCCTGAGCCATGGCCTGCCGGTCGGCCGGTTTGGTGCTCGCGTCCGGCTGCCCATCGGGGATGATCTTGGTGAACTCGGGCGAGAGCAGGCGATCAAAGAGCTGGCTTCGACCCTGATCCCAGGACTGCGCCACGCTCTTGAGAGCGGAGGAAACCGACTGGCCGCTCTCCAGGGCCTTGGCGCCCGCGATCCAGGCCGCGGCGTACTCTTGGCCCAGAGCGGCGAGATAATTCCGCCCCAGGGGAATGAGCGTTTTGTCCACCAGCGGGGCTGGCGCCGGGGTGGGTTTCGACGCCTCCAGCCATTTGGCGAGCGGCGGGATCCCGGCGCTCAGCCCCGCGCCAACGGCCGCGGAGGCCAGAACCAGCAAGAGTGTCTTGCCGGTCAGCGGACTGCGTACGTTCTGGAAGAATGATTTCAGCATGGGTTGATCGCTCGCTTCGCTCGTTTGTCCTCGGTCCTCAGTCATTGGTAAGCGCGGCCGAGCGCGTCTGTCGAATCAAGGACAGATGGCGGATGGCAAATGGCGGATGGCAGAGGGCAGGTTGCATACGGCCGCGGTACGATTTCCTTCTCCCGTGGGGAGAAGGCGCCCCGCGGGGGCGGATGAGGGTCTGGGGCACACACAAGGGGCTGGTGTTTTTCCCTCGAGCGGTTTACAGACGGCTTGCACACGGATCAAATATCGTAGGGTCCGCTGTGTGGACCAAATGCCCCGGTGGCCGGTCCGCACAGCGGACCCTACGGTGAGCTATCGACCCGAAAACCGCTCTCATCCGGCCGTCCCGGCCACCTTCTCCCAGGGGGAGAAGGTATGATCACAACGGTATCTCTTGAAAGCTGTAAGCAACGCATGAGCAAACCGCTCTAGTTCACACGCAGGCGCCGGCGGCGCTGCTTGCGGGTTTCCCGGGAACCATCCTCGCGGCGGGCTGCCGGCGGCTTGGGCTCGGGGCGAGGGTCGGTCTTGGGATTGCGCTTGAGCCCGGGGTGGCCGTCCATTCCCGACTGGTGACAGATCATGCAACAAAAGACAGAGCCCTGGCGGATCGTACCGTGATGGCCGCAGGTCGACCGCGGGGTGAATGGTCCGATCGGAAAAAGCGGAACCAGCCGGGGCAGACGCCTGGGGTCCTCCCACTGTCGATCTCCTGAACCCGCGCCGGCCTCTCCCTCTTGCTTCCGCACAAGATCCCGCTTACGAGATTCCCGTTTACGGGCCTCCTGCGCTTGCAGGCGGGCCTGCGTCAGGCCCTGCTCGATCCGTCTCTTCGACACTCGCACGAAGCCGGCTATTTCGTCCACGGCCCAGCCGCTGTCGCTCAGCTCCAGCCAGAGCGCCTCGTGGGCCGCGACCAGCGCGGGTGTTGAGAAATCCCCTCCCTGGCCCGCGACTGGTCGCTGTGGGCCTCCTGCCGGCTCCAGCTCTGGTTGCTGATTGATCTGTGCGTCCGCCCCGTTCGTGCTTTCGGTGGTCGTCGCCGCGTACGTCGTCGTCTTGGTCGTCATCGCTCTCGACCTCCAGCCGCCCGGCCTCAGTCGAAACCTATTGGAATGTGCGCTCCGTCTGCGATTGCGGACACGGAATTTTGCTGAACGAGACGGGAATTTCGCTCCAAGTTCTTGTCAGCACGGCAGATAAAAATTTGGGAAAAAAAACCGGAATCCGCAGATTTGGGGCGTTCAAGGGCGATTTTGTGTAACAGAATGGCTAATGAGGGGCGCGTTTGCAGGAATAGGAAAAGAGAACTTCAACCATCTGCCCGCCCGGCCCGGTTCCGCGAATGGCCCCCTCGATGGTGAGTGGCGAGTGGCGAGTGGTTGGCGGCCCGGTATAGAATCACCAACAACTGACCACTTGCCACGAGTCACCAGGCACGAGGACCCTTGGGATGGAAGATCCCGCACGGCCGGCTGTTCCACGGATCTTGAGCGTGGGGCAATGCGGTGTTGACCACATGTCGATTGCCGAGTTTTTCGCCGATCTCTTCCAGGCCCGCGTGGACAGGGCGCACGACTCCGTCGACGCACGCGCGGCGCTCGGCACAAATCACTACAGCCTCGTCCTCGTCAACCGGGTCCTGGACCGGGACGGCTCGTCCGGGCTGGACCTGATCCGGGCGCTCAAGAACGACCCGGACACCGGCGTCGTTCCCGTCATGCTGGTCAGCGACCACGCCGAGGCCCAGCAGGCCGCCCGCGCGCTGGGGGCCGCGCCGGGATTTGGCAAAAGGACGCTCTACTCGCGAGAGACGCGCGAACGCATCAAGCGGGCGCTCGAGGAGTCCTGAAGTCCTTGCGCTCGTCCCGGCTCGCCGGGGCTCGCTGTCAGTGGTCAGTGGTCCTGCCGCTGGGCCGCGTGTTGCTGTCCTTGGTCATTGGCAAGCGCGGCCGCGCGCATCGGTTGATGAAGGACCAAGGACCCAGGGACCAAGGACGCCAGGTGGGGCGGGGGCACCGCGCTGGACAGGTCCGGCCGATCGCGCCAGCCATCGGGCTGGTCCGCCGGAATCACCGCGCGAACCATGAAGATGACGTGGCTGGCGCTGCCGGCGATCACGAAGAAATGAAAGAGGTCGTGAGCCCCCAGGAAACCGGGCACGAGCACCGGCCAGCCCGCCAGGTTGATGATTGCTCCCACGCTATAAAAGACGCCCCCCACGGGCAGCGGCAAGAGGGTTCGATGACCGAGGTCTCGCGCCAGTTCACGATAGCAGAAGACCACGCCCCAGCCCATGCACAGATAGATGGACGTCGAGACCCAGCTCGGCAAGGTCCCGCCCAGCCAGACCCGAAGCACGCAAACGGCGGCCGTTCCCCAGACCGTGGCCAGGGTTCCCCGCCGCCAAGGCCCCTTCAGGAGCGACCAGGCGGCCGGCGTGTACGAGCCCGCAATGAGCAAATAAATACCAACATGATCAATTTCGCGCAATTTGTTGAGCGAATCGCCCGTGGTCCAGGCGGCGTGATAGAGGGTGCTGGCGCCGTAGCAGAAGACCAGGCTGAAGCCGAAGATCAGCAGGCCGACGAATTTTCCCGTCTCGTAGAGTGTGGGCGTGGGGTGGGCGTCGCGCGCCCTACGGTTTCTCGAAAGCTTCCAGAATAGCCAGGTTACGGCGAGAGACATGATCAGGCCGCAGGCGTGGCTCCAGGCGGAGACCGGCTCCCGAGGGTCAAGCAAGCTCATGGCGACCTCGTGTTTGGCGTCCTGACCCATGGCCGCTCTGGATGGGCGGTCAGGTTCTGGGGGAGCGGGCGGCGGGACGTGCCCTGGGTGCCCCGGAGGCGCCCAAAGGAGCGAACCGTGCCTGTTCCAGGGAGGTCTTTCGACTGTGGGAGAGCCTGGGCTTGAGCGATTTCCGCGGGAGGGGCTGGTAAGGCGTCAGCCTGCTATTCGTCGTAATCGTACTGATGGGCCGCGCTGCCGGCTTTCGTGGGACAAGATTCCAATCTTATCTGTTGAAATCTGGATCATATTTGACCGAGCACAAGATTTGGAATCTTGTGCCACGAAGGAGGATTCCTGCCTAGAGCGGTTTTCTCTTGAGTTGCCGATTGGGCGGGTTCTCTCCACCTTCTCCCGGGGGGAGAAGGTATGATCACAACAGTATCTCT
>JBMFUH010000790.1:0-3766 GCA_049966735.1 Isosphaeraceae bacterium | reverse complement strand
TTATACGTAAATCGAGGGCTCTTCGTTGGGGCCTATTTGAATAATCCGGGTTAGCACGGTCGATCAGTTCGTTGAGTCGGCCAAGAAGGAACGGCCGATTCGGTCCGTGTGCCGTCCGACTCTGACGTAGCGAGGTGAGAAGCGATGGAACGAACCACCTGGGCATGGATGCCCGCAGTGGTGTTGCTGCTCTCCTGGGGTGTTGCACCCTGGTGTGCCGCTCAACCACCGGTGCCACCCTCCACGATGCCTCCGGGCACCAACCCTCTGGCCCCAGCGAGCACCGGGCCGTCCGTGCCCTCGCCGCGGCCGATGATGTCGCCCAACACTGGCCCCGGGGCGGGCCAGGGCCGCGCCAATCTGCCGCAGGCTTTGCCCCTGTCTCCCACAAGCCCAGCGTTTGCGGGCCGAAGTGCGGTGGTACCGCCGGGCTCTCCCCTCGAGGGACATTTGAACCTGAAGACCGCGCCGCTGGAGCCGACCGACCTGCGGTTTCCGATCAACCTCGCCACCGCGTTGCGACTGTCCGACGCCCGGCCTCTGATCGTTGCCGCCGCGCGGGCTGGCGTCTGGGTGGCCGAGGCGCAGCTCATGCGGGCCAAGGTCCTCTGGATTCCGACCCTCAACATCGGTTTCGATTACATCCGTCACGACGGTGGCGGCCCGGACTTGGACGAAGCGGCTTCGCCGCGGGATTGAGAAGCATCGGCCTGAGAAAAGCCCGAGCCGCAGCGAATCGCTCGTCCAAGCGGCTTTTCGCATCGGCTTCGCGATGAGAAAAGCCTTATCTATTCAACAAGGGCATCATGACCGCCCCCTCCGTCAACTTCTTCTACGGTGGTGCGGGTATGTGGGGGCCCATCTCCACGACGGATGCCTACTTCCAGCCCCTGGTCGCGAGGCAGGTCTTGAACTCCCGCCAGTGGAACATCCAGACCGCCAAGAACGACGCGCTCATGCAAACGGCCATGGCCTACTTCACCGTGCATCAGTGGCGGGGCATCTACGCCTCCGCCCTCTACACCGTCCAGCGCGGCCACGACCTTGTGAATCGCGTCACGCAGTTGAGCCGGGAACTGATCTCGGACATCGAGGTCTACCGAGCCAGAAACATGCTCGCCGACCTCGAGCAGCAAGCCGTCTCGGCACGCCAGGAGTGGCGCGTCGCCAGTGCGAACCTCACGGAGGTCTTGCGGCTCGACCCGCGCGCGGTTCTCGAACCGCTGGAGCACGATCACACCCAGATCAGCCTGATCGACCCCCGCAAGTCGCTCGACGAGCTGATGCCGATCGCTCTGGTCAATCGGCCGGAACTTGGCTCGCACCAGGCACTCGTGCAGGCGACAATCCAGGCCATCGGCCGCGAGAAATGGCGCCCGTTCCTGCCCAGCATCCTGATCAACGGCTTTCAAACTCCTTATGAGATGATCCAGGCCGGTGTTTTCGGCCTCGGTCCCAACAGTTCCATGAACCAGTGGGTCGGTCGTAGCGACCTGAGCTATCAACCACTCTGGCAGCTCGACGCCTTCGGTATCGGCAACCTGGCGCGGATCAAGGAGCAGCGCGGTTACCAGTCGATGGCGATCATCGAATTCTTCAAGAATCAAGATATGGTGGCTGGCGACGTGTTCCGGGCACTGGCTCGCCTCCAGTCGGCTGCCGCCCGGGTGCTTCAGGCCGATCGGGCCATGCGCACGGCCATCGTCACCTTCAACGGCAACCTCGAGGGCCTGGGGCAAACCCATCGCCTGGGAACCGTTCTCGTGCTGGTCAACCGGCCGCAGGAGGCGGTCTTCGCCCTCCAGCTCCTGATGGTGGCCTTCAACGAGTATTTCACGACGGTGGCCGACTACAATCGGGCTCAGTTCGAATTGTTTCACGCGCTGGGCTACCCGGCTCGCGAACTCGCACAACTTCGGCCTCCGGGAGAGGGCATACCTGTGGATCTGACACGACCCGAGTACCTGCCCCCGGTTGGCAACGGACCGCCGCCGGCAACGCGGTGAGCGACGATACGTTGCGGTCACGGAGAGACTGATCACCCGTTTTTCCCAAGGACAAAGGGAACCCGCCCATGGACCGGCGTCCGATCAAGATGTATTCTCCCTCGCTTGAGCGATTGGAAGCCAAGCAATTGCTCAGCGCGGGCCCCTCGTCGACGGCTCTGGCGAGCCACAGGGCCGCGGCCCCCCACGCGGTCGAGAGGTCAACGGCGAGTCCTCAAAAAGTCAGTCCAGACGTCGGTAACATCAAGCCGTCATACGGTTATCTGGCTTTCCGCATCACCAACGCGGACCAGTACAACAGAAAGATGAGGCCTCCTTACGGACAGGTCCTCGTCCAGACCAAGCAACCGGTTCCCGGCCAGGTCTACAACCTTCTCTATGTGGTGGTGAGGAATGGAACGGCGCAAACGTTCAACGCGAACAGCGGTTTCTATGTGAGGATTCCTCAATCACGTACGAAGTTCCCGATCCTGACCGGGAATGAGACATGGGCGCCTGGACAGAGGTACGTCTTCTACATCCTCACCAAGAAGTACTATCCGATGCCGTCCCAGCAACACTCCGGTTTTCTCTTCGACCTCGGGGGAGCGTACTCGGTGTCGATACCGGGCCCATCGGCGATCGCCCTGCGACTCAAGTACGACCCCGCCACCTGGGCCCAGACGCTCGATAATATCGTCACGTTCGGGCCGGGAAACCAGGGCGGTCGGGGCGCGAAGTTTGGACTGCCGAACACGGCAATCAACGAGTTCGTCTCCGCAAGGACCAATCGAAACGATCTCGCCGGTTACTTCTAGTCGACGCGGACGGTAGATCCGCCACGATCCGGCGTACCGGGTCGTGGGGCATGCTGGGGCCAAGCCCTCAGTGGAACGAGGGGACCGTGAACGGAGTAAGATGGTCATGAAGAAATGCATCGCCTGGCCATTGATCCACGCCGGGGCCATGCTCCTCGCATGGGGCGATCTGGCCTTGTGCGCGGACCAGACGCCGAAGGCGGCGAGCCCTGCGATCCCGGCTGGCTCACCAACCTTGCAACCGGTTGGAGCGTTGCCAACCGAGCCGCCATCCTCGGTGTCCCCGGCCATTGAGCGGTTCCTCAAGAAGAGCGGACTGGACCGGTTGCCCGCGCGGAGCTTGCCCACTTCCTCGACGTCTACAATGCCTTCGCGCCTTCCGGGGGCAGCACAGTCACCGCTGGCACCGCCGTCGGCCGCCGCTTCCGGCCTCGCCAACACTGGGCCTTTGCCATCATCCCTGCCACCCTCCCCAATTCACCCGGCTTCCGAGCTGCCGGGCGAACGAGGATTGCCTACGCCGTCATCTCTGGCGAGGGCTTTGCCGACACAGATCCGCAGTCTCAACACCCCACCGGGGGACAGGCTTTCGGCTGTCTATCCCGAGCGGGTGGTTGACCTGAAGCTCAAGCCCGCGCCGCTGGAATCGACCGACGTGCGGTTCCCGATCAATCTTGCCACTGCGTTGCGGCTTGCCGACGCCCGGCCCTTGATCGTGGCGGCGGCCCAGGCCAGCGTGTGGGTGGCGGAGGCCCAGCTCATGCGGGCCAAGGTCCTCTGGGTTCCCTCTCTCATGTTCGGCGCCGATTATATTCGCCATGACGGCGGCGCTCCGGACTTCAACAAGGGCATCATGACCCATCCCAGCGTGAACTTCTTCTATGCAGGCCCTGGACTCTGGCAGTTTGTCAACTTGACCGATGTGATCTACCAGCCCCTGTACGCGCGGCAGGTCCTGAATGC
>JBMFUH010000789.1:0-3767 GCA_049966735.1 Isosphaeraceae bacterium | reverse complement strand
GGGCCTCCATCATGGTGCAGTATTTCGGCCAGGTGATGCCTGATCGCAACGTCCCCTGGCACTATCCCTGGTTTTACTTCGCCGTGACGGTGCCCGTCGGGTTACAGTGCCTGGGAATCTGGGGGATTGTCGAGGCCTGGCGAACGCGCCGGCTCGATCCGTTCCCCTGGCTGCTGGTCGGGACGATTTTGGGATTTCTGGGGCTCTTCAGCACGAGCATTCCGGTGTACGACGGCGAGCGGCTCTTCCTCCATGTCTTTCCGGCGTGGGCCATGCTGATGGGGCTAGGTTTCAGCCGGCTCTGCCAGCGCATGGGACGGGTCCGAACCGCCCAGGCGCTGCTTTTGGGGCTCTTGCTGGCGCAGGCGTATGGCACGCTCCGTCTCCACCCGTTTGGACTGAGCTACTATAGCGCACTGGCGGGGGGACTGCGAGGAGCCGAGAGCCGGGGACTTGAACTGACCTACTGGGGCGACGCCGTCGATCGGGTCTTGCTCGACCGGCTTGCCGACAACGTGGAACCGGGCGTGACGGCCGCCCTGGCGCCCACGCTTTACCCGGGGCAAGGAATCATCACGACGACCTCCCGACTCGCCGAGCGCCAGGTTGTTCTGCACGACGAGGATGCGGCCACAACCGCCGAATGGCTCCTGGTCTGGCGTCGCCAGGCTTACTGGCGGCCCGAACTGGCGGCCCGGTTGCAGAGCGGTCAGGGAACCTGCGTGGCGACCCGGACTCGCCAGGGCGTCTGGCTTTCCTCCCTTTGGCATTTTCCGAAGTCTCGCCGGGCAACAGCGTCCTCGCGCTGATATGATCTGAAAACAGCAAGCCTCCCTCTAGCCGGACTCTGGACAATTCGTAGAATACGTTCAGAATAAATTGAACGAAATTCGAGGTGGGACCGTGGATGAGTTGACGCACTTTGATGAGACTGGGGCAGCCCGGATGGTCGACGTGTCGGGCAAGGAGGTCTCGCTGCGCGTTGCCCGGGCCAGTGGCTGGGTCAGGATGAAGCCGGCGACGCTTGGGCTCGTGGCGGAGCGGACGCTGAGCAAGGGGGACGTTCTCGAGGTTGCCCGGCTTGCCGGTATCATGGCGGCCAAGCGGACCGGCGAGCTGATTCCGCTCTGCCATCCGCTGGGTCTGGATGCGGTCCAAGTGGAACTTTCGCTGATTTCCCCCGGGAGCGTCCGCATCGAGGCCACCGTGACTCACCTGGGCCGCACGGGAGTGGAGATGGAGGCCCTGGCCGCAGTAAGTATTGCAGCTTTGACAGTTTACGATATGTGCAAGGCCGTCGATCGAGAAATGGTGATCGGCGAGATCCAGCTCGAGGAGAAGTCCGGCGGGAGGAGGGGACATTATCGGCGGCCTGATCCGAAACATGCAAGCCGGCTAGACGAGGTTCCCGTAACCGGGGAGTCGGCGGTCGATCCCCTGTCGGCTCGGGCAAGGCAGTGAGCGGCACGAATCTGAAATGGGAGCGGGGTATGACGAAGCGACTTGTGCTCGAAGCCGAAAAGACCCGGCGGACGCTGACGGACCTGTTCGAGCCGATCCGCGACGAACTGGCCGAGGCGGAGCGCATCTTCCAACACGAGCTTCGCAGCCAGTTCCCGTTTGTGCAACAACTGGTCGACCATTGTGGGGATTATCAAGGGAAACGGCTCAGGCCGGCTCTCTTGCTCCTGGCTGGCAGTGCGTGCGGCACGCTCACGAGCGCCCATCCGGTCCTGGCCGCGGTGGTCGAGATGATCCACACGGCAACCCTGGTTCACGACGATGTTCTCGACGAGTCGATGGTTCGCCGGCATGCCGCAACCGTCAATGCGGAATGGGGTAACGAGACAGCCGTCCTCCTGGGCGACTACCTTTTCACCCATGCGTTCCACCTGGCGGCGTCGCTCGAATCCACCCAGGCCTGCCGCTGGATCGGCCGCGCGACCAACCGGGTCTGCGAGGGTGAAATGCAGCAGGTGCATCATCGGGGAAACCTGGAGCTGGATGAGCGGTCTTACTTTGCGATCATCGAAGGCAAGACCGCCGAGCTGACCGCCGTCTCCTGCCGGCTGGGCGCCCACTACGCGGGCGCGGACCCCGCCACGACCGAGGCCCTCGATCGCTACGGCCGCAACCTGGGGATCGCCTTCCAGATCTCCGACGACGTCCTGGACATCTGGGGAGAGGAGCGACTCACCGGCAAGAGCCTGGGAACCGACATCGAGAAGCAAAAGCTGACCCTGCCGGTCATCAGACTGCTCGAGACCACCGATCCCGCCACCTTCGCCAGGGCGCGGCGGATGCTCAGCGAGGCCAAGGCGGAATGCCGCAAGCAGCTCATTCCCTTGCTCGAAGACTCCGGCGCACTCGATTACTCGTGGCAGCGCGCCCGCTGGCACGTCAAGGAGGCCGTGCTTTCGCTCGATTGCCTGGCCGATTCCCCAGCCAAGACGGCCCTCTGCATCCTGGCTGATTTCACCGTTCGCAGAGCCTCCTGACGCGGTGGAATGGCCTCGCTGTCCGCCGCGGATCGTCAAAACCTTCACTCGTCGATCTTTTCAATTGCATCCAGATCATCTTCCGTTATCATGATCGAAACTCCCGTGAAGACCGGGAACCGTCGCCTCACTGCCAACGTTGATCCCAAGGATGCGCTCCCTCTGCACTCACGACCGCACGCCTGCCCACCGCAATCGACCGCGCCCTGGCCGTACCGCACACGACAGTACCGGTCGTCTTCCCTCCTCTACCCAGCGAATGGTCTGGCGACCCGACTGTAAGCCCCTGGCGTTTTTCAGTTTTTGAAATCCATTGCAAACTTGAAAAAGAGGTGTTCCCCGTATCGGGGAGACATCCTATAGTGAGGTCATGGAACTCAAGACCAAGCTCAAGAACCTGATGAACAGCCGGGGACTGAACGGGCAGAAGCTCGCCCGGCTTTCCCAGGTGAGTGATTCCGAGATTTCGCGAATCCTCCAGGGGAAGTCTCGTCCCGGGCTGGACAACGCCCTGCGCCTGGCCCAGGCGCTCTGTGTGTCGCTCGACTACCTAGCCGACGACACCCTGGACAATGAGGCCCCCGAGCCGACCGATACGCTCTCCGCCGAGGAGCGCAAGGCACTCTCCATCATCCAGAAGGTCGGCATGGCCGAGATGCTGACGATCCTCGAGAACGTCCGCTTCCTGGGCTACGAGGTCGCGATGAGCCGCCTGGTCGGCGCCAAGCCGATCATCGAGATCGAAAAGGACGGCATGGAGACGCGTGTTCCCCTTGCACCCCCGCAAGTGGTCGCCCCGCGCCCGGCCTCGGTGTCCGCATGATCGGCGCGGCTGGCCCTGCCGATCTCTCGGCTCGCCGGGTTTTGTCTGGGGCATCCGAATCGACCTCGGGTCACGGACGTCAATAATTAAGGAAAGAACTCGTGGCTCTTCTACTTCCACGCCGAGCGATCCCGGATGTACACCGATGTCTTTCCGGATCAGTTTCCCGCGGCCGATTGTCTTCGTCCTGATTCTCTACTCGGTGGGCGCTCGAGCGGGAGCGCAACCGGACAATCCTCAAAACCGCCGCGTCGCGGAAGCCGTGAGGCCGCTGAAGGAGAGAGATCCTTCCGCCCGACATCGCGGTCCCCGCAAGCTGGATCGGCTGAGCAGCCAGGCCGCGCTGGCCGTGCCAGCTCTGGTCACGTGCTTGAGCGACCCGGACTCGACGATCCGCAAGGAGGCCGCGAACGTGCTGCGCAGGATTGGCCCCGCGGCCAGGTCGT
>JBMFUH010000788.1:0-3767 GCA_049966735.1 Isosphaeraceae bacterium | reverse complement strand
CCGGTCTCCATCGGCTCGTCGATTGCCCGCAGGGTCCTGGAACGCTTTCCGTTGCCCTCGGACAACAGCTTCCTGAATCAGTTCTTCAACCTGCTGCATGGTGCCAAGCCCGAGCCGGGGCCCCTGGTCGACTTCGTGGTCGAGCGAATCTGGGAAACCGACCAGAGCGTGATCGCCCAGCGCCTGGCCCAGCTCGAGCACTTCGACGTCACGGACGAGCTCTGGAAAATCGACGTCCCCACGCTGGTGCTGGCCGGCTCCAAGGACGCCATCGTTCCGGCCGCTCGGCAGACGCGACTTGCCAGGTCCATCCCGGGAGCCAGGTTCGAGACACTGGAAGGGGCCGGCCATATCGGCTTCCTGACTCACCGTCACGACTTCGCCCGGCGCGTCGTGCGCCATCTTACCAAGGTCAAGGCTCCAGCCTGACGCGGGCTCGCGCTCTATTTGTAGACTGACGTGGGCCGCGAGCGTCCCCCCCGATCATCCTCAGGATGTCTCTCCTCCGTCTGATTCGGCCCAGCGGAGGAGAGCTCCTTTTCGAAAACGAAGCAGAAACTCAAGTTGCCAGTGCCGGGGCCGCGCGAGTGAGCTTGTCCTCCGCCTTGCTGACCTCAGCGATCGAGCAGGCCCTGCGGCTGGCCGCGGCCGGTCACGCCGGGCAGGTGCGCAAGGGGAGCGGCGTGTCCTACGTTGAACATGTCGTCGCCGTGGCCTGGATCCTTGATCGTGCCGGATTTGACGAGGACGTGGTCATCGCCGGCCTGCTTCATGATCTGGTCGAGGACACGTCCACCAGCATCGACGAAATCCGCGCTCGGTTCGGCCCCTTCGTGGCCGAGCTGGTGGCGCACTGTTCGGAGGTGAAGAACGACGAGCAGGGACGAAAGCGGCCCTGGATCGATCGCAAGCGCGACCATCTGGCTGCCTTGGCCAACGCGCCAGTGGAGGCCCGGGCGATCGTGCTGGCCGACAAGCTGCATAACCTGGTGTGCATCCAGCTTGATCTCGCCGAGGGACGCCCGATCTGGACCACTTTCAACGCCGACCGCGACCAGGTCCTCTGGTATTACGACGCCTCGATCACCTGCTGCGGCCAGGGAGACCCACGGCTGGAGAAACTGGCCGCGAGCTGCCGGGAAAGGCTGGCCGAGGTCCGGCAGCAGGGCTAATGAGAACGCCATCGATTTAACCACCGGACGAAGAATCATCCTTGCCTGTTGATCCCGAGGAAGGGGATGGCTAAAGTGGAAGGGTCGGTCCGAGCTCCACACACGCTCGGTCGACTTTCGGGTCGTGCTACCGTGGCACGATGGACTAGAGCCCGAAACCGCGCGAGGCTGGACTCCTGCGGAATCGGGGTGGCTAGAACGAAAGGGGGTGATCGCGTGTGTAGTGATAACCAGAGGCGGCTCGCCTAACGGCAGCCGACGGGTTGCCCGTCGGGCAGCCGCATTCTTGACCATAACCTTACGGTTTGGTTCGACCGGGTCCGGTTCTTCCAGGTTCCGGGCCTGGTCGGATTTACCTAATTTCCCTAGAGTGTATCGTTCGGCGAATCAAGGGGTCCTTCTGGTGCTCGACCTCTCCTCTTCAGGCTATCGGGGTCTGAATGGCTACCGTGGGTGGTGGTGGTCCTGGGTCTTTACCAGGCTTACATCCCCTTCCCGTGCTGAGGACGGCGTCGTCACCTGACCCTCTTCCAGTTTTCAAGCATACAACCAGGCCCCGGGACCTGTTCTTCTGGTTCCGGGGCTTTTTTTTTCGACTTCTTGGCCTGTTGAGACGAATCTTGTGGACAGCGTGCGTGCGCATCTGGCCTTGATCTGGCAAATCAAGGAAGGATGCGCGTTCCGCGGCCCACTCAAAGTGGAGGGCGGACAACCGTGATTGTTGTGATGAAACCTGATGCGACTACGGCGCAAATTGAACACATGGCCCAGCATATCGCCACGTTGGGACTCACCCCCCAGGTGATTCATGGGCGGCACCAGACCGTCATTGCCGCCTTGGGTGAGGAACGAGCGGGGATGATCGAGGTGCTCGAACCCGGCGATGGAGTCGAGAAGGTCTTGCCAATCATGGCCCCGTACAAGCGGGCTTCGTCGGAACTCAAGCCCGACCGCACAGTGGTCAAGGCCCACGGCCTGGAAGTCGGCGGCACGAAGGTCGCCGTGATCGCCGGCCCCTGCTCGGTGGAGAGCGAGGAGCAGATCGTCAGCCTGGCGCGCAAGCTCAAGGCGCTGGGCGCGACCGGACTGCGCGGAGGCGCGTTCAAACCCCGCACCAGCCCGTACAGCTTCCAGGGGCACAAGGAAGAGGGCCTGAAGATGCTGGCCACCGCGCGAGCCGAGACCGGGCTGGCCATCGTGACCGAAGTGATGGCGCCGGAACATGTTCCCATGGTCTCCGAGTACGCCGACGTGCTCCAGATCGGCGCGCGGAACATGCAAAACTACCAGCTCCTCCAGGCCGTGGGAGATTCCGGCAAGCCCGCGCTCTTGAAGCGAGGCATGGCCGCGACGATCGAGGAGTTCCTGCTGGCGGCCGAGTACATCCTCGACCGGGGCAATCCCCACGTGATGCTCTGCGAGCGGGGCATCCGGACCTACGAAGACCACACACGGTTCACCCTGCCGCTGGCCACGGTCCCCTTCCTCCACGACAAGAGCCATTTGCCGGTGGTGGTCGACCCCTCGCACGGCACCGGCAAGGCGAAGCTGGTGATCCCGATGTCCCGGGCCGCGGTGGCCGCGGACGCGGATGCCTTGATCCTCGAGGTCCACGAAGATCCCGAGCATGCCGTCAGCGACGGTGCGCAAACCATCACCCCGGCCGCTTTCGAGCAACTCATGAGCCAGTGCCGGCGAATTGCCGTCGCGGTCGACCGAACGCTCTGATCGCGGGATGGGTCTTGAGAAGCGTTGGTCGCCAGCCGCACTAAGCCACTGCGCATTCTTGAGTATCTTACCTTCTTTCGTAATGAGGACCACGCGCTCCGTCGCGGTGATGTCGACGATCGGGGTGCCGGGTCTGTCGACGATCGTTGCCGGGCAGCGTGTTCTTCTCAGTCCCGGGCCAGCTTTCGTTGCCGTGAGATCCGCGCCAGGGCTTCGCGGGCCCAGAGGCGGACCCAGGGATTAGGATGGTCGAGCGCCCTGCGGAGCCAGGGAATCGCCTTGTGCGCGCCCCAGCCCAATCGGCCCAGTTCGAGGAACCAGTCTTCCAGGTAGATCGAGTCAGTGTCACGATTCTCGGGGGAATCGAGCCACTGGGCTATGATCTTCATGTAGTTTGCCGTCTGGTAATCTCCTTCAAAAGAAGACTCGCCAAGTGCCCCCAGGACCCTGGCACGACTTCTGATGTTCTTCGACGACTCGAGCCACTTCCTGGCGATCTCGCCTCCATCCGGCGCCACGCGAACCAGTGCAATCACGGCGGATTCGGGCATTTCGGGTATCCTCGAATGGACTGCCTCACGGAGCGCGGGAATGGCGGATTTCGCGTCAGGACCAATCTGCCCCAGGGCGAGCGCGGCCGCGACGCGGTCGGTCCAGCGCTCGTTCTCCTGGACGCGATTGCGCAGGACCCCGATCAGGCATGGAACGGCTTCCTTCGCCGCCGCTCCATAACAGCCCAAAGCCCGGGCGTAGGCTTCGGCAGCCTCGGAGTCCCAGCGCGGCCGAGTCACAACCAAAAGACGGTGCAGGGCCACGGATTGAACACGGATAAGGTGCGTGGTTGCCATCATGGCTCCGCGCGCTGGA
>JBMFUH010000787.1:0-3772 GCA_049966735.1 Isosphaeraceae bacterium | reverse complement strand
GGTCGACCCCTTTTTCCTGGAGATAGCCCGGCACCTCCTGGCCCTCGATCGACCCGGCGTGGTACTGAGCCCGCACGACGTTCTTGTGGACGTCTTGCGGCGACCAGTGAGGCAAGGACTGGAGCACCTTGACCTTCTCGTTGCGGACGGCGTCGGCCGAGAGGTCGACCGGCGGCTCCATCGCGACCAGACAAAGGAGCTGCATCATGTGGTTCTGGACCATGTCGCGGATCGCGCCCGCGGTGTCGTAGTAGGAGCCCCGGCCGCCGGCCATCCCCACTTCCTCGGCCACCGTGATCTGCACCGAGCCCACGTGCCGCCGGTTCCAGATCGGCTCGAAGATGCTGTTGCCGAACCGGAAGGCCAGGATGTTCTGCACCGTCTCCTTGCCCAGGTAATGGTCGATGCGGTAAACCTGCCGCTCCTCGAGCACGCGCGAGACGTCGAGATTCAGCTTCCGGGCGCTGGCGAGGTCGTGGCCGAACGGCTTCTCGATGACCACGCGGCTCCAGGGTGTTTCCTGCTGCCAGGGATAGATGAGACCGGCCTCGCCCAGATGGCCGATGATCGTGGCGAAGAACTCGGGCGAGACCGCCAGGTAATAGAGGCGATTGCCCCGCGTGCCGTGAGTGCGGTCCAGCTCTTCGAGCTTTTGCTTGAGCTTCCGGTAGCCCTCGGCGTCGTCGAACGTGCCGGGCGAGAAGACCAGCCGGCTGGCAAACTGGGGCCAGATGTCCTGGAAGTCCGAGCCGCCCCCCTTGGACAGCGATTTCTCGAACTCGGCGCGGAGGTCGTCGTCGGTCCAGTCGCGGCGGGCAAAACCGACGATCGCGCACTCCCTGGGCAGGTTTCCCCCGCGCGCCAGGTTGAAGAGCGCCGGCATCAGCTTGCGATGGGCCAGGTCGCCCGTCGAGCCGAACAGAACCACGGCGCACGGTTCGGGAACCCTCGTTCGGGGCAAGGCTTCACGTAGCGGGTTGGTCTTCTGGGCGCTTGTCTGCTCCAGCATCACAGATCCTTCCGGCCGCGAGGGCGGGTTGAAACCAAGGCGAAAACCAGTCCCGCCGCGGCCGTTGGGGCAAGACCACCACTCGCAGATTCTACGGGTGGGCACTTCGAGTGATCAAGAGAACCGCCGTTCCCCTCCCGCGGACCCAATCTCTGCCGTCGCATTTCTCGAGCCGATCATCGTCGCACCCACGAGATCACGCATTCACACATAATGATCTACCGCCCGGAGCGTGTGGAAACGTATCGTCAGAAATCCCGGCGCGCGCTTGCGTGGCCATCGTTGCGATATCAGCTCGCGTCCGTCACGGTCGCTGCTGATCTCGGAGCGTCGAGTGTGGAAAGTCGGCCGCGCTCAAGCGGGGCTTGAGGGATTCCGGCGTTCTTCCCCGCGAGAAGAACGTCGCGCCGTTCTCCTCGGAACCAGACGATCCGGCGAGCCGTCTTTTTTGTCGAGGGGAGATCGAGAACTGCCGATCAACGTCGTGTCCGACAGATCGCCGACTCTCCACAGCTCGCCAGCGGATCCTGAAACCTGCTCCCATACAGGAAATCGAGCCTCGACCTCCCCAGTTGCCCTTCGGGCGACCGCCATTCTGATCCCAGTGCGAATCACGGAACCAAGGATGGAAACCGATCCACATCCCCAAACTCCAATCTCAGAGGTTGTCCGCGACGATCGCAGCGCGGTCTGGGCCGCGGTGGCGATCCTGACGGCAATGTGCTGTCAGCTTGTCTTTCTGCTCCACGGTTGCGACTGGGACTTCAGCGGTGACGAGGCCGAATTCTGGACCTGGTCGCAACGGCTCGACTGGAGCTATTTCGCCAGAGGACCTCTGATCGCACTCTTGATCTGGCTGCCGACCAAGCTCCTGGGAGGACTGAGCCAGGCAGTCGACGGCTCGCTCATGTTTGCCGCTCGCCTGCCCGCCGTCTTGCTGGGCGGCCTGACCGCCTGGGGAGTCTTCCGACTCGGAGAGCTGGCGAGCGGGAGCAGGAGAGCGGGAATGCTCGCCGTGCTGATTCTCCCGGCAATTCCGGTGCTGGCGGTTGGCGCGACCCTGATGAACTGCGACACGCCGCTGGTCTGCTGCTGGACGTGGGCCGCAGTCTGGGCGTTGCGCGCGTTGACATCAAACGGGCTCAGGAATTGGGTCGCAACGGGGCTCATCGGCGCGGTTGGCGTGCTGGCCAAATACACGATGCTGGCGTTCCCGGCCTCGCTAGCACTCTTCCTGATGATTCGCTCCCGACATCGGCGGTTGCTGGCGGGACCTGGGTTCTGGACAGCGGTTGGACTTTGCGTGGGACTCGGCCTGGCGCCAATCCTCGTCTGGAATGTCCGGCACGACTGGGTGGGGCTGGGGCAACTGGCCGATCGCGTCGGACTCTCGACACGAGCGCGCTGGGGAAGCATCTGGCCCGTGCTGGCTTTCCTGGGTGGAGAGGTCGCCGCCTTGGGAGGGATCTGGTGGGTCGTAGGCATCTTCGCGATCGGTCAAGCGCTCGTGACGGTTGTGCGAACAGACCGCGCTTGGGCACAGGCGGAATCGCCGGCTGAGTGCGAGCCCCGCGGCGGACCGGATCAATCGGCGCTGGTCTTCCTCCTCTGCCAGTGGGGAACGATCTGGACGGCATGTCTCGTTGCCAGCCTGATCGGGGAAACCGAGGTCAACTGGATGGCGGCCGGGTATGTGCCGGTTGTCGTCCTGATCGGCATTCGCATCGACTCCATGCTGGCGCGCCGCAGGGGCAGGGCGATCGTTTACCTTGCCGCCTGGTGTGCATCCTTGGCGGGCGTGATCGCGATCCATCATACCGAGTGGTTCTACCCGAGCGTCTCGCGCTTGCTTCCTCCCTCCACGAGGAACTGCCCGGCGCCGCTCCGGCGATATGACCCGACCGCTCGAATGCGCGGGCACAAGGCGCTGAGCCAGGCCGTCGCACAGCGGCTGTCCGAATTCCAGTCTTCGGGCTTGAATCCCTTCGTATTGACACCGACCTATGGCCTGGCCTCCAGCCTTTGCTTTTACCTTCCGGGCCACCCCGAGACCTACTGCCTGAGCTGGAACCCAGGCATGACGGCCGATCCGGTGAACCAGCACGACCTGTGGCATCCCAACCCGCGCCACGACCCCGAGGTGTTCATGGGACGGCCGGCCATCGTGGTTGACGACGCCAACTATCCGCCCTGCTACGCGACACACCTGGTGCGCAAGGGAATCTTCGGCAGTGTCGAGGAAATCAACCAGGTGGTTGTCCGCGAGCGAGGAGTAGTCGTGGGCGCCTGGAACATCACCGTCTGCCGCGACTACCGCGGCCTGGCAGGGTTCCGTCAATCACCGCCAGTCGAGGCGTGGGCGACTCACCGTCCGCGTCCGGCCGATGGTGAACAAGCAACCAGCCTTGTCAACCGGGTCAGGCGGTGAGGTCCGACTCTGTCACAAGGTCTCGCCTGGGCGGGCACGGTTACCGGTCGCCCGCACCATCGTCCGCGGATCCTCGGCCGGTGTTTGGCGGGCGCAGAGAGTTCACGGGCGTCAGAAGATCAAGGGGGAAAAGGGAAACCTTGATCTTCTTGCTCGGACTATCTCAATGATGGGGTCCTGGAAAACAGGCGGCGTCCAGAACCCATCAGGAGGTTTCATGTTCAGCAAAAGAATCTTCGCCGATATGCGAAGGGCTGGGTTGGGGATACCCGTCTCGCGAGCCAAGATCTTCGCGGCCATGCTCGAAATCCTCGTCCAGCTTCCCACTGGTACCA
>JBMFUH010000786.1:0-3773 GCA_049966735.1 Isosphaeraceae bacterium | reverse complement strand
CAGCCAGACCATCCGCGAGAGTCTCATGACCGGCCCTCGGCGAGTTCGCGGCCCACGGTCTGGAGGCGGAGCTTCAGCTCCCACCCCTCGGCGCGGATCCGCTGGTCGATGTAGATCAGGAACCGGGCGATGCTGAAAAACGCGATGGCGGTCCAGACCCCGAGCTGCAATCGGAAGATGCTCCAGGCACTGAAGGAGGGCGCTTCCCAGGTGAGCGATCGCTTGAACACCGTCGACGTGATCGCGCCGGTGCCGACCCAGAAGCAGAGAACGAACACAACCCCGAAGCCGAGCTGCGCGACTGCCATGCGGAAGAACGGCCCGAACCGGTCGGTGGAAAGCTGGGAGCAGCGCCGGAGCGCTTTGAAGCCGCCCGTCCGTTCCAGCAGGATGACCTCGCTGGCGAACCAGAGCCGGCCGGGAATGATGGGAAGTAGAAAGAACGTGATGCCCAGCACTCCGCGCAGCAAGACATGAACCAAGATGAAAGATGGCAGAGCCCGGACGACTCGCTCAGCGAACGCCAGCGTCTTCGGGGGCCGGTCGAACATCAACCCGCCCAGCATGACGGTCAAAGGCGCCGTGGCCCAGGGGGCCTCGAGAAACAGCACAAGCAGCCAGTTAGTCGGGTCGTTATCGAGAAGAGGGGCGGGCCAGTAGTTGCTGAACATCCAACAGTTGAGCAAGGTGAGGGGGATGATGCCAATGGCGGCGGCCAAGAGCAGCTTGCCGGGACGTCGGCGGACGACCAGAAGCGCCAGGTCCATCAGGTCCAGAAACGACCGCTCGCGGATCTGGATCAGGGTTCGATCGTACGTCATGAAGCTGCCGGGCGAATCGCGGGAATGACATCACTCTCGAAGCCGCATAGTGATCGTAGAGCAACCGCCGGCAGAGGGCAAGCGTTCCCGCGGTCGGCTGGCTGGATCAGCCGCGACCCGACGAACTCTCAACGCGCCCCGTTCCGCCCCACTCCTGTGGCGTCGAGAAAGCTGGACATCGTTTCGGAACTGGCGTCGCTGGTCAGCTCGGGCAGGAGAACGACTCGACCGTCGTCGTGCTTGACGGCCCATCCCCACCGCCGTATCCGCGACTTCAAGAGCAAGCCATCCCAGCTCGTCACCTCATCGATCGCATAACGCCCGGGCTGCTGGGAACGAAGGAGTGTCTGAAAGCCGTCGAGCGTGGTGGACGCGATCAGGGAGCGACTGGATTCGATCTTGTAGAGAACCGTGTCACGGCTCATGCGCGGCCCCTTTTCCAAGGCTGTCGCGGGAAGACTCCTTGTCGCCTCTCGGGGATTCCCCTGGGAAACCTAGGACGTTTCCTGAGCCGTGACATCATGGGAAACGACAAATCTGCCCGATTCTCACTTGCCTGACGGACCATTTGATCCAGGCGGTTTTCCCCGCATAACCCGCACCGTTCCCCTGCGTCTGGGCCACCTTACAAATGCCAGAAGACCATGGGGTGGGTTGAATGAAATGAGGACCACCAATCCTCTGGCGGGATACCCGCGCTTCTCTGACAATAGAATTCTCGACCGAAGGAGTATGATGGATCACGAGGAAGTTGTTGAGAATGGGAAGCCGTGGCAAGGCTCCAGGAAAAAGACCCGACGTCCAGACAGAAAGCCAGTACGAAATCACGGATTGAACCACGGAAAGGGGCCGCAACGAAGGCGACAGGGCGGGGTCGGCAGCCTTCGCCCCTGGAGACCCGCCGGACAGAAGTGTTGACCCTGGCCGAGGCCGCCAAGTTTCCGCGGGTCGCCGAAGTGGAAGTGGTCCGCACGGTTGGCCCAAGCGGTCTTCCCGGTCGTCTGATCGGTTCCGAGCGGCGGTTCTCCAGGACAGCTCTCGAGCGTCGGCTGCAAACTCCGCCCGAACCTTCGAGCAGGGAGTCTTTGCTCGCCCTCACCGGCGCCTGGAAAGATGATCCCGATGCCGAGGACATCCTCAAGGAGATCTACCGCCAGCGCGGCCGGCCCATGACCGAGGACGCTTCATGATCGTTCTGGACACGGATATCATGACACTCTGGCTTCTGGGGCAGCAGGTGGTCAGCAAGCGCGTGCTGGAGACCTCGGATGTCATTGCCACAACGGTCGTGAGCCGGATCGAACTGCCGCGAGGCCGCCTCGAGTACGTGCCTCACCATCGTGATCGCCATAATCGGCGGCCAGGTCGCTCGCGTCGTGGAATCCCGCGCGAGACGTCAGCCCCAACGGCCAGGAACTTGATCGGTCTTCCAAAGAGCGCGTCTTTCTTCGTGTCCTTGGCGTCCTTTGTACCACCAACTTCGAGAATCTTGTACGCCGGACACGATTTCGCCAGCGATTCCGTGGCAGGCTCTGGGGTTGCGGCCCCAGGTGATCCAGCGTGCGGAGCCATGATGGCAACCACGCATCTTATCCGTGTTCAATCCCTGCTCAATCCGTGGCCCTGCACCGTCTTTTGGTTGCGGCTCGGCCGCGCTGTGGTTCCAATCTCGCTCATTGGCGAGCGCCGGATCTTCCCTCTCGTGCTTGCTTCGTGGGTCCGCTATTGTGCCGAGCTTTTTCCCACGATCGCCCGGATGCTGTGCGGCGGAATGGTCAGCTCCTGGTGCCAGGGGTCGGGGTGCCAGGATGCCTTCTCCCAGTCGGCGGGACGGAACGTCAACGTCTTCACGATCGTTAAGTCGGTGTCGTTGTAGTAGAGCAACCGGTCGGGAAGTCGCACCGCCGTGATGCGATCGGCCGCGCCGTCGATGAGGACGCCGTCGCGCAGCCCGGGGACCAGTCGTGAGAGGTGGTGCGCCGCGTGTTCGACGACCTCGGTCATCGCCGCGACGTCGTGCTCGGCAAGCGGCACGCGGATCACCGCTCCCTTGCCGACTCGCTTGACGCATGCCGCGGCGACCCGGTCCCAGTCCCAGCGTGCGCCGGGCCGGACAGTCCGAAGCGGCGTGGTCGGTGGGTTGAGCTGGCGCCAGAGCGTACGGTCCCCTTCCACGGTTTCGACCTCGATGTCGCCGGTGACGAGCGTTCCCCCCTCGGCCACCCAGCGGCCGACGGCGCGCAGCGTCTCGGCCTCCGAGACTCCGCCCTGGTTCCAGGCCAGCACGCGGTAACGCGCCAACGCCCCGTCGGCGATCAGTTGCTCATCGACCGTGTCGAAGTCAAACCGGTCGCGGCCAGTTTCGCCCAGCATGTAAGCCTGCTCGGGGAAGTTGTGGTCCCCGGCGCTCAGACGATGCTGAACCATCGGACACATCAACGCCAGGTCGACGATCGGTTGTTGACCGGTCATGTGCTGTTTGATCGCGCGAACCTGGCCCCGCGCGCGGTCGAGGTTCCGCAGGTAGTCAAAGTACACCTGGACGCCGTTGGCGATGTCATAAAAGAGCCGGCGCACCTCCAGGTTGGGGGACACGTCGCCGGGCGGCTCGGTGTAGTACGGGACGCCGTGGAAATGGCAAGGGGTCGACACCCGCTTGAGCACGAAGTTGGGCACGTTGCCCGGCGTCTGGAGGGCGAAGCGGTGCCGGCGCGCCACCTTCGGCAGCGCCGAGTTGTCGTTCCCCCAGACCAGGCGCTCGGAGCCGTAGCCGACGCTCACGATCATCGGCGTTTTCGGGTAAAACTCGCGGATGACCCCCACGAGCCTGGGCACGAACCGGAGCCAGGCGCCATTGTACCAGGCGATGAAGTCGAGCCAGCGGCGACGGGCAGCCGCCGAGCCCGACTGCCGGGCCCTCCGCGCGCCTTCCTCACCGGCAAGCACGGGACA
>JBMFUH010000785.1:0-3782 GCA_049966735.1 Isosphaeraceae bacterium | reverse complement strand
AGGGTTCGCCAGCCCAGGCCGTACCAGCCGTCCAGGAGTGGGCCCGGAGTCGCGGCATGCCAGAAGCCGGCCAGCGAGAGGGCCAGCGCCGCAATCCAGGGGCGCTTTCGCGCGCTGCCGAAGAGGCCCCAGCCGGAGAGCACGATGGCCGCCGAGGCGACGTACACGGCGATATGGTCGATCGTGTCTCCCGGTTCGGCAAAGCGATACGCCGGAGCAGGATAGGCGCTGAAGGTTTGACGGATGACGCGGGGGAACTCCGGGTCGACGTCGGACTCGAAGTCGAGCACGTACCAGATGGCCGGCAAGGTCGCCAGCGCGAGCGCCAGCCACGGCCAGACTTTCACTCGTCGCCCTGCCGCGCGCTTTGTATCCATCGGTCGGCGTCCTTTCCGGCTCTGTCGGGGGGAACATGCAATCCGTGCCAGGCGTTGCCTGCCGCGTGAGGGGCGGGATCTCGCCGGGTGGTTATATCACGAAGTGCGTGTTCTGCGAAGACCTCCGTCTCGACGCGACCCTTGCCAGAGCGGACCCCCACGCGAACCAGCAACCGCCGTCTGAACTCGCGAAACGGCCGGGCGACCAGCCGATGGGCTCGAATCCACCAGGGAACGTGCTTCTGTACATCCGCCGGGTTCATCCCGCACTGATCGGGACGGCACCGCGCCCAGTGCTTCATCAGGTGATATTCATCACTCCGCTGGAAGATCCGGAACAAAGGGCCGGTGGGCAGCCATCCGGGCCAGCGGATGCTGATCTGGAAATCGATCAGGCAGGGTTTCCCGCGCTCGCTGACGATGATGTTCTCGCGCTTGTGCAAGTCAACGTAGACGGTTCGTCGCGCATGCAATTCCTGGAGCAACTTCTCGAGGTCGGCAAAGAACGCGTCCGGCACCGCCTCGCGGTTTCCGAGCGGGTGGCCGGCGATATATTCCCGGGCCACGGCATGTTCGAGAACCGCCCCCCCCATGCTGACGAGCCCCGCGAGGGCCGGGATTCCGTCCAGTCCCGCCAGTTGCTCGAGCACTGCCCGTTCGTTGCGAGCGGTTCGCCGGCCGAGCCAGCTCATGGGGATGAAGTAAACAGGTGCCTGACGGTGCAGCTTGACCACCTTCAGGATTGACCACGGGCTTTCATAAAGTGCGGTGGCCGCCCAGGAATCGTGCTTGAACACCTCGACGAGACGGTGCGAGACGCCGGCAATCTCCAGGCTCTCGGGAGGCGCCTCCGACCCGAGAGCTTTGAGCCACCTGGGGCGAGCCTTCACCGGCACATTGGGGGGCTTATCATCCATGACAACAGCCATCGTTGGTCCTGAGGCGGTGGACTAGCTGCGCAGAGCATGACACGTGTTCCTTGATTTCGGACTTCCGGGCTTGTCGCCTTGAATCAATCGATTCCCGGTCCGTCCGATTGAGGCGAATCGCTCCAGAGATCGGTCGAGGAGTCAGAGAGAAACGGCGGCAGGGCCGTCTGGAAAAAACCCTGGTCGAGGTAAGCCAGCGGATACTCCATGGCAAGTGGTATCATGTCAGGAGGACCGCCCAGCAACCAGCGGGCCAACCGGCCCGGCTGCAATTCGGGCACGAGTAAGCGGGTGGGTCGATCGAGATCCCTGAGAATGCCCTGGCCTGCAAGATAACCACTGCGCACCGCGCTCTCCATCGTGGCCGGCCAGCCGGTGTCGGTCCAGTCACCGGCCAGAAAGAGACCGTCGACCCCAGTTCGCTGGGGTAGTCGTAAGCGTTCCACACCCGGTCGGACCGCGAACGTGGCTCCATGCTCGGTGACGACCCACCATCTTATCAGCCTTGCCTCGCTTGCCGCAGGCCAGATATCGGCCAAGTCGGCGAGCACGGCATCGCGGATGGCCGTCTTCTCCAGGGCAACCAGGTCGTACGACGCACTGATGACGACCTGAAGATACTGTCCGCCTCGACCCGCCTCTTCCGTCTCTGCCGCGGCCGTCTGGATCCCGGCCGGGGCCGTTCGCCCCTGGATGGCCGTGTGGTTGAACACCCACTGGATGAACCGTCCAGGTAGCGCCACGTGATCGTATGGACAGATAGGACGATCGAACCAGAGGTGGACCCCGGTGATGGGCGACGACTTCAGGAGTTCGAGTTTCTGGAGGTCGGGAATCCGGCTTGCCGCATTCTCGTGCAAGAGCTCCCGGACGCGATCGAACGGGACGGCAACGACGACGAAGTCGGCCGGGATCGCGTCGCCGCCTCGAAGAGTCACCCCCAGCAGCGTTCCTTCCTCATCGACGTCAACCGAGCGGACGCCCGTGGTCAGGCGAACCTCGACCTCGTGACACGCGAGCCAGTTCTCCAGGCGAGTTCCGTAAAGCTCGCCGAGCGGGACGAGCGGAAGCTCCATTTGGAAGCCGGTCCGGGTGCTCAGGAAACCGGCGACAAACACCTTGCGCGCATGGCCGACATCCAGTTGCTCGAGCCGCTCGTTGAGCGCGGAGACCAGGATGGTCGCCCAGAACAGCTCCATCGTCCGCTCGTTCTGGTGATGCCTGCGCAGCCAGTCCGCGAACGATTCGTCCGGCCTGTCGTCGCGGGCAAGCGCCAACCAGGCGAGGCCGTAGCCGACACGGAGCTTGTCTCGCGTCGTCAAGTAGTTCGCCTTGAGGAAACTACCGGTCAGATGGAAGGGAGCGGGAGCCCACCCCGCCCGCAGCCGAGAGACCTCGCCCTGCCGGCTGAGGAAGACCACTTCCGGCTCGCGGCGAAACAGGTCATCGATCCGGACCCGGCGGCAGAAATCCGCGAGATTTGTACAGCAGCGCATGCTCACATGCTGGCAATTGTCGACCTGCTCACCAGTCACCGGGTCGATGAACGAGCTGGCGCGGCCTCCCAGCCGGGGGCGGCTCTCCAGGAGCGTGATCCGCAGGCCCCGATCGACGAGCGCCGAGGCCGAGGCCAGGCCAGCCAGGCCGCCGCCGACAATCACGACATGAGGAGGGGGGGGCTTGCGGATCCGCGCCATCGGTCGGCTCGAGGAATCGTGGCTCACAACACGGTCGAGGGGGTCTTGCTGGTCGCCGGACAGAGGCACAGAAATCGCCCCGGCAGGGCACGCAAGGCAATCGCGACCTTCCGCCAGCCAGGGATCGTCACGCGGCTCGACAGCACCTCGAAGTCGCGCGCCGTGATCTCGTCGAGCAAGCCGCGGTAGATGCCCGTGATCGTCAGCAAGACCGGCCGGCCGACCGGCTCGACCAGAGGCACGAGCTCCCTGGACTGGTCGTAATATTCGTAGGCGCGGCGGGCCTCGAAGGCCAGCAATTCCTTGACGCTCCGGCTGCTCTGGCTGGCGCCCAGGTCCCCCGGCTCGACACCAAACCGGTTCATCTCGTCGCGGGGCAGATAGATCCGGCCGTTACCCGCGTCCTCGCGAACATCGCGGAGGATGTTGGTGAGCTGAAGCGCGATTCCGCAGCCTTCCGCCAGCCGCTCGGCCCTGCCGTTTTCCGATCGATATCCCCAGATGTGAATACAGCAAAGCCCCACGACCGACGCGACGTGATAGCAGTAATCGGCCAGCTCGGGAAAACTGGCGTAGTCTCGCGGCTGCACGTCCATCGACACGCCGTCGATCGCCGCGTGCAGATACTCGTGAGGAATCGCCCAGCGGAAGACCGTATCGGCGAGCGCGAGGAAACCGGGCCACTCCGGCGGGTTTCCTTGCAGTGCGGCGTCGAGCGCGGCACGCCAGTTGTCCAGAGCGAGGGTCTTTCCCGAAATGGAGCCCGGTTCGTCAGCCAG
>JBMFUH010000784.1:0-3784 GCA_049966735.1 Isosphaeraceae bacterium | reverse complement strand
CGGTCGGTGCGGCAGGTTCAACGGCGATTGCACCGGAGAGTCGGGGTGGCGGCCATGGCGGGGAAGCGGAAGCCGAAGGAGAGCGGGAAAGAACCGGCACGGCCGGAGCCGACGTCAGCGGGGCAGCCGTCGCCTGACGGACCAGCCGTGCCGGAAGCTGAGGCACGGACTGGCGTTCTGGCGGTCGAGGGCGTGACCGATCAAGCGGGGCCGGCGGTCATCGGCATGGGGGCATCGGCGGGGGGGCTGGACGCCTTCAAGCGGTTCTTCACCGCCATGCCGGCCGACAGTGGCGTTGCGTTTGTGCTGGTTCCCCACCTCGACCCCGCCCACGAGAGCCTTATGGTCGAGCTGCTGGCCCGGCAACGGCGATGCCGGTCGTCGAAGCCGAAGACGACATGAAAATCGAGGCCAATCACGTTTATATCATCCCGCCCAACAAGTACATGACAATGCAAGGCGGTGTCCTGCGCCTGACCGGGCCCGTGGAACGCAACACGTCGCAGACTTCCATCGACCTCTTTCTGCGGTCGCTGGCCGAGAACCAGCAGGAGCGGTCGATTTGCATCATCCTTTCCGGGACCGGGACCCACGGCACCCTGGGGTTGAGAGCCATCAAGGCGGCGGGAGGCATGGCCATGGTCCAGGATCCCGCGACGGCCGAGTACGAGCGCATGCCCCAGAGCGCCGTGGCCACCGGACTGGCCGACTACGTGCTTCCCGTCGAGCGGATGCCCAATGCCCTCCTCCAGTATCTCCAGCATGACTACATCAATGGGGGTCGGCGGATCGAGACCGCACCGGATTCCGCCGATTACCTGACCCAGGCCCTGGCCCTGATCCGCACGCGGGCGAAGTTCGATTTCCGCTGCTATCGCAAGAAGATGCTCTCCCGGCGCATTGAGCGACGAATGGGGCTGAGCCACTTCGACGGCTTTCCGGAGTACCTCAAGTTCCTCCGTGAGAACCCCGACGAGCTCAAGCACCTGACGCGAGACCTGTTCATCAGCGTGACGTCCTTCTTCCGCGACCCCGAGGCGTTTCAACACCTGGCGAGCGAGGTCATCGCGCCCCTGGTCCGGCGCAAGGAAAACGACGGGCTGATTCGCGTCTGGGTGCCGGGCTGCGCCACGGGTGAGGAGCCGTACTCGATTGCCATCCTGCTCCTGGAGCACCTCGCGGCGGCCCACAAGAGTTGCCGGCTTCAGGTCTTCGCGACCGACGTCGACGACGAATCGCTGGAGACCGCGCGCCAGGGACTCTATCCCGACACCATCGCCGCCGACGTCTCGCCGGAACGCCTGGCGCGGTTTTTCAACAGAACTGAAGAACATGTATTACAAGTGAGCAAACAATTGCGAGAGACGGTCATCTTCGCCGTCCAGAACCTGATCAGCGACGCGCCGTTCACCAAGCTGGACCTCATCTGCTGTCGCAACCTGCTGATTTACCTGGAGCCGGAGGTGCAGCGGAAGCTGATCACGCTGTTTCACTTTGCCCTCAGCAGCGGAGGAGTCCTGTTCCTGGGCCCGTCCGAGACGATCGGCCGGCAGGTCGACCTGTTCGAACCGCTGTCCAGGAAGTGGCGGATCTACAAGCGGATCGGGCCCTCCCGGCCGGATCGGGTCGATTTTCCGATTGCCGCCTCCCTCGAGACGCGGTCCGCGCCCCGACCGGACGCGGAGTCGCTGGTCCCCCCGCACATGAAGCTGGCGGACGTGGCCCAGCGGCTGCTCCTGGAGCACTTCGTCCCGGCCTCCGTCCTGATCAACCGCAAGTACGAGGTCCTCTACTACCACGGGCCCTGCGCCCAGTACCTGGAATTCCCCGCCGGCGCGCCGACCACCGACCTGATCATGTCGGCCCGCGAGGGCCTGCGCTCGAAGCTCCGGGGAATCATTCATCAGGCCTTCCGGCACAATGAGACCGTCGTCACCAGCGATGTCCGGGTGAAACGCAACGGCGGATTCCAACGAGTGCGTGTGACGGTCCGACCGGTTCATTCGCCCAAGGCGGCCGAGGGCCTGCTGCTGGTCACCTTCGAGGACGAGGCTCCCCTCACTCAGCCTCCTTCGTCCCTGGCTGAGGACTCACTGGTCGAGAGCAGCGCTGACTTCACTCTCCACCAACTGGAACGCGAGCTGAAGGCGACTCGCGAAGACCTTCAGAGCACCATCGAGGAGATGGAAAGCTCCAACGAGGAGATCAAGGCATCCAACGAAGAAGTCATGTCGATGAACGAGGAGCTCCAGTCGGCCAATGAGGAGCTGGAGACCTCGAAGGAGGAATTGCAATCGCTCAATGAAGAGCTGACCACCGTGAACAACCAGCTCCAGGAGAAGATCTCGGAACTCGAGGCGGCCAGCAACGACATGGCCAACCTGCTCAATTGCACGGATATCGCCACCATCTTTCTGGACACGTCGCTACGGATCAAGCGGTTCACGCCTGCGGCGACCAGGTTGTTCCATCTCATTGCCACCGATCTGGGCCGGCCCATCGCCGATATCACCCACTGCTTCACGGATTCCAACCTGCTCGTCGACGCCAGGGAGGTTCTGGAACGGCTCGTGCCGCGGGAACAAGAGGTCTCGAGCACGGAGGGGGGATGCTGGATCCGCCGGATCGTTCCCTACCGGACGCTCGACCACCGCATCGAGGGAGTCGTTCTCACGTTCAATGACGTGACCCAGATCAAGCGGGCCGACGAACAGGAACGGCGTCTGGCCACCGTGCTCCAGCAATCCAATGACGCCATCCTGGTCCATGACTTCACCGGTCAGATCATGGCCTGGAATCGCGGTGCCGAGCGGCTCTACGGATTCAGCGAGGCCGAGTCCCTGGAGATGAACGTCGACCAGATCATTCCCGACGACCTGCGGAGCGATTTTCATCGGACCTGGGACCGACTGCGCCTGGGAGAGATCGTGGAGTCATGGGAAAGTCAAGCCATCTGCAAGAGCGGCCGCAGGCTGGACGTTTCCATCTCCGTCACGGCCCTGAACGATGGCGGCGGCCAGCCCACCATGATCGCCAGAACAGACCGGGACGTCAGTGAGATGAAACGCGCCCGAGTTCATCTCGAGCAGGAAGTCGAGCGGCGGACCGCCGCGCTCCGCGAAGGCGGGGAGCGAATGCGCGCGATCCATGACAATGCCCTGGCCGCCATCATCACCATGGACTCACAGGGCGTCATTCAGACGGTCAACCAGGGTGCCGAGACCATGTTCGGCTACGCGGCCGAGGAGATGCTGGGCAAATCGATGGCCATGCTCATGACTCCGCCAGAACGTGAGGAGCACGAAGAGCACCCGTGGATTTTTCACGAGTCTGGCGAGGCTGATTCCATCGGCATCGTCCGCGAGGTGCGTGCCCGGCGCCGGGACGGTTCGCCCCTGGATGTCGCCCTCTGCGTCACGCGCGCCGCCGCGCTGGATCTTTTCATCGTCATCTTGCTGGACATCAGCCTGCGCAAGCAACTGGAGCGCGAGGTCGTGGAGATCGCCACGCTCGAGCAGAAACGAATCGGCGAGAACCTCCACGACAATTGCGGGCAGGAATTGACGGCGCTGGGATTGCTCGCCGACAGTCTCGTGCAAAACCTCGAAGAAAAAAACCCGGATACCGCCAGGGTCGCCCACAAGCTGGACGAGGGTATTCGCCGCGTGTTGCGCCAGGTGCGCGGGCTCTCCCGGGGCTTGGCCCTGGCGGAGGTGAAACCAGCCGAGTTGTCGGAGGCGCTCACCGAACTCACGGCCCATCTCTGCGAGACGACCAACATTCG
>JBMFUH010000783.1:0-3787 GCA_049966735.1 Isosphaeraceae bacterium | reverse complement strand
CCCAGCGCATCGCGGAAGATGAACGAGCCCATGACGGGCCGGCCGTCGTCGTCGCGCACGTCGAGGACCACGGCGACGGCCGGTTCGCACGAGAAGAGGATGTCGACGTCGCTGCGAAAGCCCAGGTCCTGCGTCCCCTGGCCGACGTTGAAGCTGATCTTGGCCTCGCGCTTGCCGGCGTCGCGGCTATAGATCTGGATGATCCGGTACTCGAGAGCCAATCCGGCCAGCTCGCGCTTGAGCGGCCGGTCGCGGAACATCGCCAGATCCGTCCAGCGCTGGATGATCTCGGCGGGGTGAATGGTTTTCCTCGGTTCGGCGCTGGAGGTCGATTGCTTGTAGATCGGCGCGGCGTTGGGGCTGGTGGCCTGGAGTTCCGCCGTGACGCCGGCCTCGTTCTGAACCTTGACCAGAAAGACGGTCCAGCCGTTCTGCACGAGCTGAGGCGCCGCCGGCCCTTGCGCGGCCTTCACCCGGCTTTCCGGGTTGATGTTGACGCCGATCAGACAGTGCCGGTCAAGGACCTCCTGGATCATTCGCACGGCCGCCTTCTCGTCGGCACCGTTGATCGCGCGGTCGATCTTCTCCCGCTCGGTTTTGGGCAGGGGCTGGCCCAGGTTGTCGAGCGCCTCCACCACGCGTCTCACCTGGGCGGAAAGCGGCTGGAACTCGACGTCGGTCACAATGGGCAGCGTTTCGGCGGGCAGCGTTTCGGCCTGGCCCATCCCGGCGCCGATGCCCAAGAGCAGCATGGCAGCGATCGTGAGAGACGTGGAAGTTCTGAAGCCCGTGACAGGGGTTTGGGATTGGAGCACGGTTTCTTCCCCGCAAGATGGGTTCTGGTTCTCGTGACTTTGCCGGCTCACCTGAATTGAACCAATGGACCTTGTCCTGGAGAAGCTGTCAACCCCCCGGAAAAGCCGGCGCGGTGGGATGACCTGGACGCGCCGACACGATGATCGCTCTTCTCAGGATGAGCGCGCGCCTGTCTTGGGAGACGTAAGACGGGGGAGGATCATTACCGCGCCGATGAAGCCGGCAACGCAGAGCCTGGCCAGCAGTCGAGTGAGCGCTGTATCTGAGAAGGGTAGGGTCGTGGACGCCAGAGGAAAGAACCCGGCGCCGATGATCTCGAACACGAGCGTGCCGAGCATGGCACCGAGAAGGCCCGAGATCGCTGTCCCGGCAAGCCGGAGGGGTTTCTTCGCACCGGCGCCGAGACCAAATGCCAAGCCGCCAGCCAGTCCCGCCCCGCTCCAGAGGCCGAGATGCATCAGGAGCGGTATCAGTAACTGGGTTGAGGAGGGGTCGTCGCTGCGGTGCCGCCATTGCCAGGGCATGATCTCCAGCGATGGCAGCGCGCCGGCGGCGACTCCGAGAGCAAGTCCGACGATCGCCCCCAGCAGGGGGGAGCCTCCCGGTCGTCGGCTGAATCCCCCTGCGAGGCCCAGGGCCAATCCCACAAAACCGCCGAGAGCACCGAAGGCCAGCGTGCCGTTGTACGCATTGGCGACAGCCTTCTCCTTGTTCAGGGCGGTGAAATCAAAGCGCTGGGAAGAGGCAGCCTGGGAGGGTTTGAAGTAGTCCAGATAGGCCTCGCCGACCCACCACGCAGCGGCTCCCGCCAGCAGTGCCAGCGCGAGTGTCAGCTTCCAGGCCAAAGGCGGCCCGCTCCCTTTAGCGACCCCCGTCTGGACGCCTTCGGCCGGGGAACTTGTATCCGGATCGAGGTTCGGGGTCTCATTCGGAGGGGAGGACATCGGCATGACTCCTGTATTTGTGGACATCGATGGGGAACGATTACGGGAAGTTCGACACGAGCGCCCCGCTGGGGAACAGGATTTACGGGAAAGCCACCTCAAGCAAGATTCGGCCGGTTCGCCCTGGATTGGCCCACGAACAGATGCAACCACGTTCACCATTTCTGCAAATCTACTAAAAAACTATCCGAAAACGCCGTTTCGGCGTCCCGAATCCCTGGAAAAATAAGGGGTTATGACCGTTCTCGGATAGTTTCGAAGCTTGCCAGGCCAGCCCCTTGCCATTATAAAAAATATAGGGTATAAGGCAAATGAGGTCATTGTATGTTGGCCTGACTGTTACCCGCAAGGCGCGAAGTTGCCCTTTTCAGGAGCGTCAATCGAAGATTGGCCGGCAGCGAAATCGGGAAAAGAACAAGAACCAGGTGTTCCTATGGCCGGGCAGAGCCTCACAGGGCGGCTCATCCGGAACTGAATTGCGCCCTCTTTCTCGGGAGGTTTTCATGCGATTGCGGAACATTGTGGCATTTTCGACCTTGGCCGCGATCATCGCTGGATTTGCGGTGGGCTGCGACCAGGGAACGAACGTAGACCTTGCGAAAGTCCCCGTGCTCAAGGCGGCGCCGACAACGCCCCTACCGAAGGAAGCCCAGAAGGGAGGCGGCCCGGGCTCTTCGGGCAACTCCAGCAGAGATCCTGGTGCCAGCAACTGAGCCGATCCGGCACTCCGGTCGCGGGTTGGGCCGTCTCTTCAGATGGCCCAGTTTGGAAGGAGCGCGGCGAAGGCAATCTCCTTGTGTCTGACATTGTGATCAGTTTTGTTGTCTTTTGTCGTCGGGAGTAAAAGCAATGCGTCTCCATCGTTGGGCGCGCCCGAGTCGGCGTGCGTTCACCCTCATCGAACTGCTCGTCGTCATCGCGATCATTGCGGTCCTCATTGCCCTGCTCCTCCCGGCCGTGCAGTCGGCTCGCGAGGCGGCAAGACGGGCTCAGTGCACCAACAACCTCAAGCAACTCGGCTTGGCTGTGGCCAACTACGAGTCCGCGAATGGGGCGTATCCCGCCTCCTACGGCAGCCGCACGAACTCTCTTCAGGTTTGGAGCACCTGGGGCTCATGGAGCCCGCAGAGCATGATGTTGCCGTACCTCGAGCAGACAACTGTCTACAACGCGATCAACTTCATGGTCGTCTGCGGCGCGGGCGGCAATGTCGGCAACGGCGGCGAGAAATCGATGACCGCGACCACCACAAGGATCGCGACGTTCTTGTGCCCCTCGTCGCCATTGCCCACGGGAACCATGTACAACCAGCCCAACCCGGGCAACAACTACTTCGCTTCGATTGGCTCCAGCATCAACTGGAACGGTGCCGCCGGCTCGGCAGCGCCGAACGGCATCTTCATGTACGGCGGCACCGACCCCTCCGACCCTAACTCAGCCCCGCCGCGTGGCATCCGTGACGTCACGGACGGAACCAGCAACACGATCGCCTTCGGCGAATGGCGAACCGGCGACTTCGACAGCAACAAGCTGTCGATTCCCCAGGACGTCATGAGCCACGTACCCTGGCCCGGTCCTGGCGGTGACTGGGGAGCTACCGCCAACATGCCAACGGGCGCGGTTTACTTCCAGCAGTGGATTCAGCAATGCGCCGCGGTTGCTCCGACCAGCGTCGGTAGTTGGCAACTCAATATGAGTTACCTGGGGCGCTCCTGGAACCAGGGAATGTTCGGCTACACGCTGGGCAACACGCTCCTGGCGCCCAATCCAAATTACCCCAACTGCCGCGATTGCACCTGGGACGGCGACTGGGACTGCCCGGGCATGTGGGGCTTGAGCAGCTATCACCCAGGCGGCGGCAACGTGGCGATGGCTGATGGCTCGGTTCGGTTCTTGAAATCCTCGACGGCCCAGCAGACCGTGTGGGCGCTGGGGTCCCGCGCCCAGGGTGAAGTGCTTTCGGCCAGTTCGTACTAACCCGGATTATTCAAATAGGCCCCAACGAAGAGCCCTCGATTTACGTATAA
>JBMFUH010000782.1:0-3790 GCA_049966735.1 Isosphaeraceae bacterium | reverse complement strand
CCCCGGGCTGGTCGACGTCGAGCTCGGCGACGGCCGCCGGGAGTCGATCGCTGCTCGACACGTTGTGCTCGCCTCCGGCTCGGTCGCGGCACGGCCGCCGATCGAGGGGCTCGACCTTCCCGGCGTGGTCTTCAGCACCGGGGCCCTCCAGATTGACAGCGTGCCGGAACGATTCGTGGTGATCGGCGGCGGCGTCATCGGGATGGAGTTCGCCTGCATCCACGAGGCGCTGGGGAGCCGGGTCACGGTGCTGGAGGCGGCCCGGACGATCCTGCCCGCCGGGGTGGACGCGGCGATCGCTCAACGCCTGCAATTGCTGCTCCGGCGGAGGGGGATCGACATTCGAGTCGGGATCGATGTCAAAGCGATCGAGGCTTCGAGTGACGGTCTCCGCGTGGTGACTCAGAGCCCGGACAGCACCCTGGCCGTGGAGGCCGACCGGGTCCTCATCGCGACCGGGCGCTGGCCCAACACCGACCATCTCGGCCTGGAAGAGTGCGGAGTGAACCGGAACGGCCGATTCATCGCCGTCGATGACCGGCTGGCCACGAGTCTGCCCGGCGTGTGGGCGATCGGCGACGCGGTCGGCGGCTGGATGCTGGCCCACAAGGCGATGGTTGAGGGCCGGGTCGTGGCCGAGAACCTCGTCGGCGGTCTCCGGCGGGTCGATCACCGCGCCGTGCCCAACGTCATCTTTACCCGGCCGGAAGTCGCGGGGGTCGGCCTGACCGAATCTGACGCTCGTGCGGCAGGGGCGGAGGTCAAGGTCGCGCAGTTCGCGTTCTCGGCCAATCCCAAGGCTCGAATCCTGGGCGAGCGTGACGGCGTCGTCCGCCTGGTCTGCGAGGCCGGCAGCGGCCGGGTGCTGGGCGTCCACATGCTGGGCCCGCACGTCACGGACCTCATCGCTGAAGGGGCCCTGGCTGTTCAAGCGGGCGTCACCGCCGACGAGCTGGCCTGGACCACCCACGCCCATCCCACCCTGCCCGAAGCAATGCTCGAGGCCGCGCTCGGGTTTCGCGGGGCCTCCATTCACATGAGTTCCCGGTGACGTGGGGCGGTTCCCCGCGCCCGGGGCGAGATCCCAGACTTACGAAGGGGAGATTCACGTATGACGATTCAAATTCTTGGTACTGGCTGCTCGAGATGCAAGACGCTGTTCGAGCTGGCCGGGAAGGCCGTGCGGGAGACGGGGGTGAATGCCGCCATCGAGAAGGTCGAGGACATCGCGCGGATTCTCGAGTTCGACATCCTCGCGACCCCCGGCCTGGCGATCGACGGCAAGGTCAAGGTGGCGGGACGAATCCCGCCGCTCGACGAGATCAAGCGCCTCATTCTCGAGGCGAGAGGAGACTGACATGGACCGAGAGCGCCCTGGGCTCATCATGTGCGTCTGCACGGGCAAATGTCCCGGTTTCTCCCAGATGGACATCTGGGACTTCATCAACCGGGCGCGCGTCGAGCTGCCCGTGGAGTACGGGTTCATCCATCCCCAGCTCTGCGAGGAGGACGGCGACCGGTTCCTGGCCGACATGCTCAAGAGCAAGCGGAAGATGGTCGTCGCCGCCTGCGCTCCCAACATGCAAAGGAAGATGTTTCGCGACGCCTTCGCGGCCGCCGGGATGGACGTCGCGACCGACCTGACCGCGATCGACATCCGTGACATGACCACGGACGAGGCGATCGACAAGGTGGCCGCCGTTCTACCCAAGGAAGAAGAGGTGTAGCCATGGCCGAAGCCACGTTCATGGGGGTGCCGCGGGACAAGATCCCCTGGTTCCCGACGATCGACTACAACAAGTGCACCTATTGCATGGAGTGCGACCGGTTCTGTCCCCACCACGTGTTCGAGCGTCGAGAGGGCGCCGAGCAGAGGCTGGTCGTGGCCAATCCGAACAACTGCGTCGTTTTCTGCCGGGCGTGCGCCAAGGCCTGCGGCCCCGACGCCCTCTCGTTCCCTGACAAGCCGGCGACGCTGGCCTTGATCAAGTCAGTCCGCGCGGCCGCCGGCGGCCATTGACACTCCGTGCCGGAGTGGAGGTGTATCGATGAAGATCGCCGTTTTACCGTGTAACGGCCTCGACAAACCGCTGGGGTCGCTTGCCCGGGAGGTCGCGCTCCAGCTCGCCGAAGAGAACGGCTGCGAGCTGATCTGCCCGGTGCTGAGCAACAACTCGCCGGATCGCTACGCCAAGAGCCTGGGCAAGCTGCCCCTGCTGATCGTCGAGGGCTGCGCCACGCGGTGCGCCACCAAGCTGGCCAACCGCCTGGGATGGAAAATCGACGATCGGATCGAGCTGATCGACGAGATCAAGCGTCTGGGCGGCACCGTGGGCAGGTCGCTGGTCCTGGGCGAGCCGGAGCGAGAGCTGGCCCGCCGGATCGTGGCCGACTGGAAAGGGCGCCAGGCCCAGGAGCCCGTGGCGGCCGTGGGCGTTGCGTCCGACACGTTCGTCGCTCCGACGGAATTCCTGGAAGCCACCCACGACAAGTTCGTCTTCAAGGTTCCCGCCAGCGGGTTCTTCTTCAACGAAAACGACGTCTGGGTCCAGGTGAATGGCGACCGGGGGCGGGTCGGCATCTCCGATTTCGCCCAGCAGCAACTGAGCGACATCAATTTTTGCCAGCCGCTCGAAGTCGGCCGGGAAATCGACCTCTGCGGAGACTTTGCCTCGGTCGAGAGTTCCAAGGCCATGACCGACCTGGTGTCGCCGGTCTCGGGCCGGATCGTCGCCGTCAATCCCACGCTGGCCGACGCGCCGGAAACGATCAACCAGGACCCGTACGGCCAGGGCTGGATCGCCGAGCTGGAGTTGAAAGATTTCGATACTGAGCGAGATCTCCTGCTCGACGGTCCCGCCTATCTCGAGCTGGTCAAACGCAAGGCCGCCGAGTATTGAGTATGGGATTCAATATATTTTCAAATCAATGAGAAAGAAGGTCGGATATGGATCATTCCCAAGGTCCCGATGAAGTCTTGATCATTCCATGCAGCGGCATCGGCAAGGTGCACGGCCTGGTGGGCAGAGAGGCGACCTACAGCGCGCTGGAGCTTCTGCCCGGACAGGCCGAGACCGTGTGCCTGGCCCTGCTTGTCACGGGCGACCCGGCGACACGGCAAGAAGTGCGAGAGCATCCCAGCATCACCGTGGACGGCTGCCCCAAGCTCTGCGCCCAGAAGAACGTCGAGCTGGCCGGCGGCAAGGTCGCCTTGGGCGTGAGGGTCTACGAGACGATGAAACGCCATCGCGGCGAGAACTTCGGCACGGTCACGACGCTCAGCACGCAGGGTCTGGCGATGGCCGACGAGATTGGCGGGTCGATCGCCGCCGCCGCCCGCGGCATCCTCGAAGGAAAGGAGGGTCATCATGGCTGAGACCACCAAGGTCGGCATCATCTCGTGCAGCGGTGAGGAGCTGCCGGCGGGGACAATGGCCCGCCTGGCGACGCGCCGGGCGCTGGAGCTGCTGCGACCTCAATCGACCGTCACGCTTTGCCTGCCCCTGTTCCTGGCGGGCGAGGAGACGGAGCGGCGGTTTGCCCGGCAGCACCCGACCATCACCGTCGATGGCTGCGACAAGCTCTGCGCCAAACGCGGAACCGAGGAATACAGCGGCAAGGTGGCTGCGTCGCTGGTCGTCTCCGAGATCCTGGGCGATCGTCTGGCGGGCTGCCACCGCTCCCAGCGGCAGCTTGATGAGCACGATGAGCAGGCTGTCTGGATCGTCTCCGAACGGATCGCCACCACGGTGGACGAGCTGATGGCCGCGACCGCCTCGGTCCCCCAGCC
>JBMFUH010000781.1:0-3793 GCA_049966735.1 Isosphaeraceae bacterium | reverse complement strand
CCGACCCCACTCCGGGCAGCTTGTGGACGCTGCCCCAGCGCACCCAAAACCTGATCTCGCAGGTTTCGAAAGCGCTGACCCCCGAGCCCAGGCTGGGGCCGTTTCCCCCATTTGTCGATGTGCCGGTCGTGACGGCAACGTCCGCCGGAGCCGATGTTCGCGACGAGCATTATGTCGTGGGAGTTCAGATCAATGGCGAGTCGCGCGCCTATCCCCTCAACATGATCTGTAGACCAGATCATCATATCGTCAATGATACTCTGGGCGGCGTGCCGATCGCCGTGACCTTTTGCTCGCTCTGCCAGGCCCCGCTCGTGTACCGCAGACAGGTCGACGGCCAGACGTTGACATTCTTTGTTTCAGGATATTTATATATTGAAAATATGATGATTCAGGACGTGGAGACAGGCAGTGAGTGGCCCCAGATGATGGGCGAGGCCGTGGAGGGGCCGCTCAAGGGGAAGTCGCTGGACCCAGTTCCCTGGACCTGGACCGACTGGAAATCTTGGCGGACCAGTCACCCTGAAACGACCCTTCTGAAGATTCCTCAGACGGTCGAGTATTACGGGCACGATGTGGTTGCTTCGGGTTCGTCGCTGGAAAAGAGGTATTTCTCCAACTTGCAATGGGGTTTTGAACGAGGGGGGAAGTCCCTGTCGTGGCCCCTGGCGGAGCTCGCTCGACTGGGGGCGGTCAACGACTCCTTCTCCGGCCTGCCGCTGGTCATCGTTTACGAGAGCCGGAGCGCGACCATCGCAGCCTTCGACCGGCGAGTCGCCGGCGCCGAGCTGACGTTTCGGCTGGAGGCGGAGGGCCTGATCGACGACCAGACGTCCTCCGTCTGGGACCCGGTCTCGGGCCAGGCCATACGAGGCCCGCGCGCCGGTCAGCGTCTAGCTCCCGTGGCTGGCGTGGTCTCCCACAACCGGGCCTGGCGCGAGTTGCACCCTGAAAGTGAGATCCGCACTGCTCCGCGAACCGCGCCGGGTGGTGCGCGTCCATCGCGGGAGAGGCCCACCGCCAAGGCAGGTCAAGGCCCTCCGGTCGGGCGAGCGCCCTGACGCGACTTCTCGCTAGCACCGGATGGCATCGCAAGCACGAACGGGTTAGGATCAAAATCGTATTCAGGGTGGGCAACCGATGTAGGGCCCACGGGATGCACGAGCTCCTCTGCTCAGGAGACCCGCCGTGACTGATCGACCTCAGCCGCTCTCGCCTACGCAATCAACCTCGCAGTCTCATTCCACACCTTCCCGGCGTGATTTTCTCAGGGAATCGACTGCGGCGGGGGCCGCGCTCGTCTCGGGGAGCCTTCTCGTGCCCATGGTTCACGCGGCCGGCAGCGGGACCATCAAGGTGGGTCTGGTCGGCTGTGGCGGCCGCGGCAACGGTGCGGCCGTGCAGGCGCTCACGGCCGATAGCGGCGCCAACCTGGTCGCCATGGCCGACGCCTTTGCCGACCGCCTTCAAGACAGCCTATCGTTTATCAAGGGCTCGGAGGTAGGTAAGCGGGTCGACGTGCCCAAGGACCGCCAGTACACCGGTTTTGACGCGTACAAGCACGTCATCGACCAGGTTGATCTCGTCATCCTGACCACGCCTCCCCACTTCCGGCCCCTCCATCTGACCTACGCCGTCGAGCAGGGTAAGAACAGCTTCGTCGAGAAGCCGATGGCCGTGGACGGACCCGGCCTGCGCAAGTTTATCCAGGCCTGCAAGGACGCCAAGGCCAAAAACCTGTCGCTGGTCAACGGCTTCTGCTGGCGCTACCACGCTCCGCGCCGGGAGACGATGAAACAGGTCCTGGGCGGCAAGATCGGCAAGATCATCGCCATCGAGACCACCTACAACTCGCAGGGCGTCTGGGACCCGCGGAAGACGCGCGCGGAGTGCTCCTCGGACATGGAGTACCAGATGCGCAACTGGTACTACTATTGCTGGCTGTCGGGCGACCACATCGTCGAGCAGGCAATCCACGGCATCGACACGATGCACTGGGTGATGGGCGACAAGCAGCCCATCCGGTGCTGGGGCGTCGGCGGACGCCAGTCGCGTACCGATCCCAAGTACGGCAACATCTATGATCATTTCTCGGTCGTTTACGAGTACCCCGACAACGTCCGAGGCTATCACCACTGCCGCCACTGGGTGAACACGCCGACGCAGGTAAAGGACTACATCCTGGGCAGCAAGGGAGTCGCCGACGTCTTCGGCAACACGATCTCCGGCGAGACGAAATGGAGCGCGCGCAGCGGCCGCGGGCGCAGAAACGGCGGTAACCGCGACATGTACCAGGTCGAGCACGACGAGATGTTCGCCGCCCTCCGGGCCGGCAAGCCCATCAACAACGGCGAACAGGCCGCGATGAGCACGCTGCTGGCCATCATGGGTCGGGAAGCCGCGTACACCGGCCAGACCATCACTCCGGAGCAGGTGCTCAATTCCAAGCAGGATCTCAGCCCGGCGAAGTACGAGTATGGACCGAATCCGGTTCCTCCCGTGCCGGTGCCGGGAGTGACCCGGTTTGCCTGAGTCACGATCGAGCCGTGACAGACCGTCAGGCTCTGCCAATCTCGTCGCTGCTTGATCCGTTTCGGGAGAGCGAAGTATCGTGGGGTCCGCCCTGCGGACCCTACGATGAGCCATCGACGCGAAGACCGTTTGGTCAACCATGAAACAGATCATCCGAGACCAGGCCCGCAAGTTTGCCTTTGATGCCGATGATGAGCCCTTGCTCCGCGTCGAGCCGGGGGAGCTGTTCGAGGTCGAGACCTGGGACGCGAGCTGCGGCTATTTCCAGAGCGAGGCCGACAAGGCGATCCCCGCGCTTCGGCCGGGGTTCGACCGGGTCCCTCCGCTGGTCAATCCGATCGCCGGCCCGATCTGGGTTGAAGGAGCCAGGCGCGGGGACATTCTGGTCGTGTCGATCGATGAGATCATCGTTGATGACTACTCGTGGATCGCGATCGGTCCAGGGCGAGGTCCGCTGGGCGAATCAACCCGCTGGCCGGAACTCTCCGGCGAGTACACGACGAAGGTCTACCGCCATGCGGCTGGCCCCAGCGGCACGATGCGCGACGGCACGCTCCACTTCAGCGAGCGGATCTCCTGGCCGATCACGCCGTTCGTCGGAACTTTCGGCGTGGCGCCCGATCGCGAGGTCGCCACGAGCAACGACGGCCAGGGCGAATGGGGCGGAAACCTGGACATTCGCGACGCCGCCCCGGGCAATCGGATCTTGATCCCGATCTTCCACGAGGGGGCGAGGTTTTATCTGGGCGACGTGCACGCCAGCCAGGGTGACACCGAGTTCACCGGCACGGCCACCGAGACGAGGTCGACCGTCCGGCTCCGGCTCGATCTGATCAAGGCCAAACGCACTGCGGGCATCCGGATCGAGAAGCCCGACAGCCTGGTTGCCATCCACGCCGACCGGCCGCTGGACTACGCGGTCGAGACCGCGACCACGCATCTCATGGACTGGCTGATCACTGATTATGGATTTTCACCCGTTGATACCTATTGCCTGGTGAGCACCTGCCCGGATTTCCGGATCAACGTCTACCAGATGTGCCGGATCAGGCACCTCCGGCCGGTGGCGGGGGCCGAGATTCCCAGGAAGTACCTGCTAGTTCCACACCACGGAAAGAAGGTTTCATGAGAGTAGGAGGCTTGCCGGTTTGTGTAGACCTTGCAGCTTAACGTGGTGATGGGGCGGAACGAAATGGGGGCGTCGTCTGCTCTGTAGAAAACCTATTCCGATGCGACGATCATTACATTATGTGTGATGACA
>JBMFUH010000780.1:0-3802 GCA_049966735.1 Isosphaeraceae bacterium | reverse complement strand
GGTCGACCTCGCCGCGTGAGTTTGCTCTGGCCAGCCAGCATCTCAAACTCTGGCTGGGCTGCGTCAACACGGTCGTCCTCCTGGGCAGCAGTCTGACGATGGCCCTCGCCGTCCGCTCGGCTCAACTGCATCGTCACCGACACATACTCTGGTTTCTGCTTTTGACCATGGTGCTCGGAACGTGCTTCCTGGGAATCAAGGCCAGGGAGTACTACCTGGAGTATCGCGAACACCTGGTTCCGGGCTGGAACTTCCGCCTCCCCGAGGAACTGGTGAGCAAATCAGCATCGGACTCCTTTGATCCTCATCGATTCCAGATGTTCTTCGTCCTCTACTTTTTCATGACCGGGCTGCATGCGCTGCACTTGATCATCGGAGCGAGTCTCGTCGGGGTGATCGCGCAACTCTCCTGGCGGCGCTGGTTCTCGGGCAGTGGTGGGACGCAGATCGAGGTCGCCGGACTGTACTGGCACTTTGTCGATGTCGTCTGGGTGTTCCTGTACCCCTTACTTTACCTGATCGACGTGCACTCATGAGTCACCATGTCGTCTCCGTCCGAACGAACGTCACGATCTTCGTCGCGCTTTTGCTGCTCTTGGCCGCGACAGTGGCGGGTGCATATCTTCCCCTCGGGCCGTTGCACCTGCCGGTCGCGCTCTTAATCGGGGGCGCGAAGGCCGTCCTGATCGGCCTCTTCTTCATGCATCTCTGTTACAGAAATCGCGTGACGTGGGTGGTTTCAACCGCATCGCTGTTCTGGCTGGGGATTCTGCTGGCGCTCACGCTCAGCGACTACCTGTCGCGTGGGTGGCTCGATATCCCAGGCACGTGAAGTGAACACATGGGCTCGGAGGAAATTCCGTGTCTCGAGGGGGAAGGCATTGCAGAACGAACTGACAACGATCGCGGGACGCTGGCGATTCTTGAAAAAGATGATCGCGTGGCCCAGGAGGTTTGCACGCCCATCAACGAACGAGTTGCAGGCATCGAGCCGATACAAAGCCGTTGAGCATTCTACGGCCGATCGCCAGGACGGGGCTGCCGTGGCAGAGATTCTCACCCAGGTCTTCAAGCCAACCCCGATCAGGGACCAGCGATGCTTCCGCTTCGATGATCACCAGGTCTCTCGGTCGTCCCTTGGGTGCAACCTGCAACACCAGACGGGAGGCATCATCGTCCAATCCGGAGGGTTCCACCCACGAATCGACGATTGCGCCATTCACGACGAGTTCGGATTCCATACCTGCTCTCCTCCTCATTCGAGTTCCCACCTGGGAAAGTTAGGCGATATCATGCGTCCCGTATCCAGGCAACCCTCCCCGCTCTGGTGGGTGTGCACATCCATCATAGCAAATAGCCGGTCATTGTCAAGTGTCCCACGGAAAAAACTGCACAATGCCACATGGTGGGCGGCGTCATGGGCCACTGAGATTCAGACTGATTGCGACCTGACCTACTAGTTCATTCGAAGTAGCAGGATCAAAAGCGACAAGGGCTTACGTTTCCGCAAGGTAAACCGTATTGCTGGTCAGCGGGCGGGCAGCACCTCCGTATCTTGAGGATGGTCTTGCTGCTCCCCTTAACAAAGCACATCATCATGCAATTCCAGAGCCGGAAAGGAAGCAATCGCCCTTTTTCTAGTGAGCCGACCACATTGTCTACTCTTACCCCCAGAATAACGGGCGGGATTAAGTGTGTCAACCAAGCAAGCACACTGAGAACATCTCATTTTTTCTGAACCAATCTCGCCGCAAATGCAAGTTAATTCTCTTTAATAAATTTCAATCCCGTCTCATTGCCGCTGGATGAGATGTGTCAATGATCACTGCGGAGTCTGGGATTCGGAGAGGACGCTTCGAGATTGACGGGCAAAGAGACATTGAGCTTGCGAGCCTGTTCAAGAAGCAGGTCCCAATGGTTGGCCTCGAGAGGAATGCCCTGCCGGGTGCGCAGCTCGAGCACGGCTCGCTCTGGGTCGCCGGGGAGCAGGATGGACTCAACCCCGCCGGCGCGAGGCGTTGCGCGGATGTAGTCAGCCAGGTCGGTCGCCTGTCGCCGCAATCGTTCGGCTCCCGCGAACAGAGCGGGGGCGATGAGCAGAAAGAAGACATTGTTTCCCCGGACCGCGGGGGCCTCGGGATGGCTGCATGCCCCGCCCGAAAGGCCTCCTGAGAGCAGGTCGAGGACGACGGCCAGCCCAAATCCCTTGTAGGATTGCTGGCCGCCCATTGGCAGGATCGATCCGGCAGGCGGTTGATACAGGACCGAGGGATCATTCGTAGGCCGACCCATTGAGTCGAGCAACCAGCCGTCGGGAACCGGTCGACCGCTGATATGGTGGACGCGGACTTTCCCTTCGGCCGCGACGCTGGTTCCAAAATCGAGGATGATGGGCAGCTCGGCCGAGGTGGTCGGCACGCCGACGCAAAGCGGATTGGTAGCAAGCCGGGGCTCGATTCCTCCCGGCGGAGCCACGCGCTGGCCTGCACCACCGTTGTTCACCGTGGCGATCAGGATCATTCCCGCTTCGGCGGCCCGCTCGGCATATTCGCCAAGACGGCCGATATGCCCGCAGTCCCGCATCGTACCGGCGGCGAGTCCCAGTGCTTCCGCCTTGGGTAACATCCGCTCCAGAAGACGGTATGCCTGAACCTGCCCTAGCCCCCACTGCCCATCGCAGACGATGACGGCCGATGTCTCGTGCTCCACCTTCAACTCGACTCCCGCGACATACTCCCCGCGCTCCAGGAAACCGATGTACTGGGGAATCCTCATGACACCGTGCGAGTCATGCCCTCGGAGGTTGGCACCAACAAGGCTCCGCGCCACGATTGCCGCTTCCGCCTCCGCCACACCGGCGGCGTTGAACAGCTTTGTGGCGAATTCTGTAAGCGCGGGGGCAGAAACGTTTGGCATCGTTGTCGTTCCAAGGGGGCAAGGCAGCAAGAAACCACGTCCGCGGGCCGTCTGGTTCACGAGTTGCCGGAGGCTTGTCACGATCTTACAAAGCCGACATCCCTTTGCAATCCTGCGACCTTCCTGGTCGAATCAGTGGGGACCAGCCGACGACCGCGTGTCCTCTCGCAAGGCATGAGGTGTCACGCTGATCGGAGTGGGCGCCTTGGCATCGGCGAACATTGACGTAAACGGAAAAGGGGGAATCCATGGGTTGCCGGATCGGTGTCGAGACACGCGGGGGCCAGACTGTTTACACGCTGCACGATGACGCGACCGGGGCGTCCGCCGCGGTATTGCCTTCCTACGGCTTCAACCTGTTCGATCTCCGGCTGCCCTTGGGCAGTGAGGTGGGACCTGTGATTGCCTCCGCGGACGACTTCGCGGAAAATCCTCGTTCCGCCTCGGGCAATGGCACGCCCATTCTCTTTCCCTATCCCAATCGTGTTCGAGCCGGTACGTTCGCGTTCGAGGGGAAACAATACAAACTGCCGATCAACAATGGTCCCAACGCCATCCACGGCTTTGCCATGCAGGCCCCCTGGCAGGTCGTGGAGCGCAAGGCCGGCGCGAACTCCGCCTTCATCGAAGGGCGCTATCAGATCTCACATGATTCCCCTGCCAACCTCCCCAACTGGCCGACCGACGCCGTGCTTCAAGTTCGGTATGAGCTGGGGGGCCGACGCCTGACGATGACCATCACGGTCTCGAATCCGACTGCCTCCAATCTCCCGTACGGCTTTGGCATCCACCCTTACTTCCGGCTGCCCTTTTCCAAGAGCGGCCATGCGGTCCAGACCCGGGTGATCGTGCCGGCCAGCCGCTTCTGGGTACTTCAGGACTTCCT
>JBMFUH010000779.1:0-3807 GCA_049966735.1 Isosphaeraceae bacterium | reverse complement strand
CCGATCCAGCGGCCTTCGCGGATCGAAGCCGCTACGATGAAGCGGTGTATCACGAAATGGCTCCTCACAAAAAAGTGTGGGACAGCCGCCCTCGGCTGTCCCGGCCCCAGCCGACCGGGCCACCTTAACCCCTTGTAGGCACCTATTCCTACTTCGCCGGGGACCAAACGAAACACGATTACCGAGATTGCTCGGTGAACACCACCACAGCAAAGCCACCAATGCCGGGTAGCTGGTGGCGGAGCCGAAGGCGATCCCGGGGCGTCGGGATTGGCCCGCGCGCCGGGGCTTCACCGCGGTCAGTCCCAGCCACCCTGGGGCCGCTGCAAACCGTGGGACACCTCGAAACTTCATTGGCGATCGGCGATGAGTCTCGAAATAGGAGTCATTTTGCAGGAACATACCGCTATACTGATAATTGAGCAATCCGTCGCTCTTTGACAAATCGGTCTCGGATCAGCAACGGGCGTGCAGTAACTTCCCGCCCGGCGCTTCGGTAGAACGGAATGAATTTCGTTCCACGATTGCCCGGCGCTGGCGGGCAAGGCCGGCTCGGGTCACTGAGGCACCTACAGGTTCACGGATCGGGCGCGATTGCGCCGGCTGCGCCAGCTTCGCGGGTTGCGCCCTGACCGATGGTTGCTTGGGCGATGACGCCTCAAGCACATATCAACAAGGTTGGCAACGTGCGCGGGATCGACATCCCTTCCCTCAAGTGCGTGCGAAACGCGCCAGAACGAAGCCAATTGCCAATTGGCATAATGGCTTTACTAATCAAGAGTTATGCTCAGAAATGGCTTAGCTTGGCGCGCAGAACGAAGCCAATCTTCACGGTTTCTTCACAATACTCGTGAGCGGACAGCAACTCGGCCAAGGACCCCGCCGACCAGCGAGCCTTCTCAGCGCGCGGTGGTTCGAGTCAAGATCGTGTCTAAGAAAATCCGGGCTCATATTGGACAAGATCACGGAATGTCACACTCTGAACGAGATTTGCGAGACTGTGAGGCGACGGGCCAGGCCACGTCACACAATGTCACACTCTGAACGAGATTTGCGAGACTGTGAGGCGACGGACCAGGCCACGTCATGGAATGTCACAGTTTCGCGCGATGAGATCCAACAAGGGACCCAGGAAAGATATCGTCTCGCAATGGTTGGGCAAGCCCCGCGGGTCGCGCCGGGATGGACGGTTGTATCGATGATGAGGATCAGAAGGCGCACCAAGAGCCTCGAAAGCGATGGGGCGATCGCCCGGCCATGCATGCACGTGTTGACGGGGTTTCGTGGAGATTTCGGATCCGGCCCGGCATCTCGCCACCGCGCGAGCGCGGACCCACAGGATGGATCAACCGGGGCCGCGCAAGGTATAGTTGATCTGGGTGCAGAGAGAGGGGGTCATCATGATCTGTGGCACGCTGCTGGTCGCGGGAGGGCTGATCGCGCTGCAACGGCCCTCGGGCAATAGGGTGGTCGTGGCCGCCGCTCCGACAGGCGCGGCCGAGAGAGTGACCTTGCGCGATGGGTCCAGCGTACTCGGGCTGGTCCTGTCGGAGAGCAAGGGGGCGCGAGGCGCGGTCGAGATGATCGTCCGGCGCGACTGGGCCGAACAGCACGTCAAGACCTGGGCCGACAAGTGGAATCGTGTGATCACCTCGGGCGCCCGGCTGGCAGCCCGCCAGCGGAGCCAGCGCCTGCTCGCCTGGCGGCGCGACCGAGCCCAGCGCATGCCTGCCGGCGACCGCATCATCGCCTGGATCGACCAGGAACGGAAGCGGCTCGATGATCCTGCCCAGTCTGCCCGGACTCCTCTCATGCCCGTGCACATCTCGCGGAGCGACGTCCGCTCGCTGGCGCGTCAGTCTCGAGCCAACCAGCGCTTGCTCCAGCTTGGCTGGCTCTGCGGCTTGCCGGACGTCGAATCGATGTCGCTGGGCGACCTGAAGGACGCCGTGGAGAGCCGGGGATTCCTCGCCCAAGGAGATCAGACTCCCAGCCTGGCCAAGCTTCTGCCCCTCGTTCCGGAATCGGAGCTTGCCTGGCTGGGCCATCGCGCCGCTACCGAGCTGGCTGTTGACACTGATCTCAAGTTCATCCGTTACCAGGGGATGATTCTCCCCGACATCTCCGCCGCCCAGCTTCAGGCCCAGGGGCTGGGAGGCTTGAACCTGGCCTCGGCGCTCGGTGAGATCAACCGGCTGCTCGACCCGCAACAAAACCAGCAAGATCCACTGGTGGCCAGGCTCAAGCAGATCGGCGACAGCGGCAGGGTGGGCGCGCTCGTGACCCGGCTCGATCTCCCCGCGGATCTTGCTCACACGTCGGTCGAAGCCACGCTCTGGGTGCGTACGGCGCCCCTGCGCTGGATTCCCTTCCTCACCCGCTCCGTCGCCGTCCGCCCGGAGGACCTGACCGCGGGAGAAGGCCAGAACCTCGCGGCCGACCCCCGGGTCAAGACGGCCTTCTCCATCGTCGAATCACTGGGACTGGGAACGATCCCACCAGAGGTCAAGGAACGCACCTTGCGCATGGGCGTCGCGACCGATAAGGCTCTGGGAGGCGCTCGGGCCGCCATCAATCACGACCTGAACCTGCTGGCATTGCCGGTCCTGGACCAGTCGGCCGAGGCGCCGGCACAGGCTGGCCAAGCCGGTAAACCACCAGCCCCGGGTAGCGACCGTTGAGCTTCCAGGTCGGGTCATCCGGTCGAGGAGGAAGAGCCCGGGCTTTGACGGTCATCGCCACGTACGTGATGGACTCCAGGCGATCCGGCCGCCGGCCCTCGCGGAACTCGTCCCAGGCAACCACCTGGCATTCCCGGGGCATGTAATACCGGGCCGTTTGCACCTCGACGTTCCGCGCGGGGTCAGACGACTTGACGATGATTCGGAATTTCCAGCTGGGATGAATTTGGATCTGCTGGCGAATGTCGTTTCCCAGATCTCGCCAGTCGGCCTTCAGGTCGGGTGCATACACCAACGGCCCCAGCGCCGAGGCTGTCAGCAGCGTGAGCCCGATTGCCAGCGCCAGCCGCGCCAGGATGGGCAAGAGCGCGAGCCCCTGTGCGACCAGGATCAGGAAAGCGGGCGCGACGAAGAGCGTGTACCGCGATGGCCCGAAAACCGGGCTGCCAATCCAGGAGTAGACGTAAAGCAGCGTGGGCGGAAGGGTTAGCCAGAGCAGCAGGCAAACCGGTCCGGCCCACGAGGCTGGTTCCGGTTCCCTAGGGCGGCGGACGAGACCGAAGCCGATCAGCCCCAGGAGCCCGAGCAGCACCCAGGAATTCCCGCCGAGGAAGCCGATCGGCGTGCCCAGCAGGAAGCGGATCGGCAACCTTCCCGAGACGAACTCAGGGGCATGATCGAAGTAATGGCCCAGCCAGGGCGCCGCGAGGATCAACGGCACCAGATGCGCGGCCAGCCAATGAGTCCAACCGCCCAAGAATGTGGAATGTGGAATGCGGAATGCGGAATGGGAAATCAGGAAATGCCGGGCGAAGCAGCAGGAGCCGAGCGCGAGCGTCCCGGCCATGAGCAGGCCCAGCGGGTGCGAATACATCAGGGCCGTGAGTGAAGCACCATAAGCGACCAATCGAAGGTTCGACCGGGATCGCTCGCCACTCCGCATTCCAGATTCCAGATTGTGCAGTCCGCATTTGGCATTTGGCATTTGGCATTTGGCATTCCGCATTTGCAGCAGGCAGAAGAGCAATCCCCACGACAGGCAGGTCATCATCACCAGCCAGGCATACATCCGCGCCTCGCGTGAATAGTAAACCAGCGGTGGACTGAGCGCTGTCAGGTAGGCTGC
>JBMFUH010000778.1:0-3822 GCA_049966735.1 Isosphaeraceae bacterium | reverse complement strand
ACGCGGCGGCCGCGCTCGATCACCTCGACCCGCCGGTTGCGGCATCGGCCCAGGCGGACGAGTCTCTGCCCGGTCCTCGCCAGTTGAGGGTGAAGCGTACCGGCATCGTCTTGCGGCCCAACAACAGCCGCGTGGTGATCCGGCCGTTCCAGCCGCCCAACGCACACCGGATCGAGCGTATTCTGGGGCGCGTCGCGGCGCTCTCCGAGGCCGAGGTGGAGGTGCTGCTGCAAGACGTGATGAGCGAATTCTGGAACCGGCATCAGAGGACGCGCCAGTTCTTCCTCCGCCGTTTCGAGCAGATTCGCTCTCACCTGCTGACCGATCAGTCGCTCACCGAGAACCGCAAGCTGCTCATGGGCGCGTACTTCACCCAGGAATACGCGCTCGAGTCCGCGGCCCTCTTCAACCCATCGATGGTCTGGGACCCGGATCAGTCGGGCCTGCCCACCGGATCGCGCCGGTTCATCCTCAGCCTGCGCGCCACCGGCGAGGGACACATCTCGTCGATCACCTTCCGCAGCGGTGTCGTCGATGACCAGAATCGCATTCACATCAACGAACCGACTCGATTCGTCGCCTCGCCGGAACCGGTCCCCAACACGCTCTACGACAAGAGCCTCTTCGCGCGCAAGCTCGTCGAGCTGGGGATCGACAGCCCGTTCGCCGAGTCGGTGCTGGAGACCGTCCCGGCTCAGTTCACTCACGAGGAGATCCGGCGGTCGATCGACCGGGCGCTCCACCAGAACCGTCCCCGGCACCGCGAGCTGGAGCCCATCGCCCAGAACATCCTCAGCCTGGTCCAGGCCAATTACGAGGTCTTTTTCAGCCCCGAGCAGAACATCTCCGAGCGGATCATCTTCCCGACCTCGCCCACGGAGATCAACGGCATCGAGGACGCCCGGTTCGTCGCCTTCCAGGACGATGACGGCTCGGTTCGCTATTACGCCACCTACACCGCGTTCGACGGCAAGGTTGTCCTTCCCCAGATCCTCGAGACCGACGACTTCCTCCGCTTCAAGGCCAGCACCTTGAACGGGCCCGAGGTCCGCAACAAGGGGCTGGCGCTCTTCCCGCGCAAGGTGAACGGCCTCTACGCCATGCTCTCGCGACAGGACAACGAGAATATCTATCTCATGTATTCCGATATGCTTCACTTCTGGTACACCAAGCAGCAGATCGCCCGGCCGACCTACGGCTGGGAGTTTGTCCAGCTTGGCAACTGCGGCTCACCGCTGGAAACCGAGGCTGGCTGGCTGGTCCTGACCCACGGCGTGGGACCGATGCGCAAGTACGCCATGGGGGCCCTTCTGCTCGATCTCGACGATCCCTCCCGCGTGATCGGCCGGCTCGAGGAACCGCTCCTGGAACCCAACGCCAACGAGCGCGAGGGCTACGTGCCCAACGTCGTCTACAGTTGCGGCGCCGCCATCCATAACGGCGACCTGATCATTCCCTACGCCATGTCCGACTACGCCAGCACCTTCGCCACCGTGCCCGTCGCCGATCTCTTGAGCGCGATGGTGCGGGAATGAGCCCCTGGCGGGCCTCCTGCATGGCTCTGTCGTATCTGCACAGGGCAAGCCGTGGTGGGCTCCTCTCTTCGAACACTTCGACGGCAGCCCCGCGCTTGCGGTATCATGCGACGCATCTTGCACTTTGCCCTCAGTCCATTCAAGCGTAGCATGGCAATCGAGTGCCGCGGCCCGCGGCGACAGGAGCTTACAGGACATGACCACGCTCATCACCACCCCAGGTCTCCCGCCTGCCTTGCCGGGCCTGCTGCCCTATCGCCTCTCCGTCGATCAGTACGAGGCCATGATCGACGCCGGTATCCTGGCCGAGACAAACCGTCTCGAGCTCATCGAAGGCCTCATCGTGGAGAAGGACGTGAAGAAGCCGGTCCATTCCGGGGCCGGCGAAGGCGCGCGCCGCGTCATCGAACGAGCACTCCCGGCCGGCTGGCATACTCGCGGCGAACAGCCCATACGAATCCCCAACCGCGACAGCGAGCCAGAGCCCGACATCTCCGTGGCGCGCGGTACGGTGCATGATTACCTCGACCATCACCCCGGCCCCCCCGACATCGCCCTGGTCGTCGAAGCCGCGCGGACCAGCATCGCCGCCGACCGCGCTCTCGCCCCGACCTACGCCGGAGGAGGCATCCCCGTCTACTGGATCCTCAACATTGTGGATCGTCAGCTCGAGATTTATCTGGGCCCCGGCGAGAAAGGCTACGTCATCCAAATGACTCTCCTGGAGATGGAATCCGTCGATCTGTTGATCGAAGACCGAGTCGTCGCGCGGATCCCCGTCGCGGACCTCCTGCCTCCCAGGCCACAAGACGCGCACTGACCATTCTCTGTTGGACGCGGACCTCCCGACCCCGACGCCGTTCCCGGGGCATTGCCGCCCCTTCGTTATCCGTCGCCGATGTCTTCAGCGCGATGGTGCGGGATTCAGTCGCTCGCGGAGCTTCACTCTCGGAAATTCTCTCCGGTAAACGAAAGCTCGCGACGAAGCGCATCGCCATGCTGGCCAGGTACTTCAAGGTGGACCCTGGGTTGTTGCTACCGGAGTAGGCGCATGGCCACGGATTCCCGCGCCTCTTGCATCACACCTGTAGGGTCCGCTGTGCGGACCGTGGGCAGTAGCTGGAGATCGGTCCGCACAGCGGGCCCTACAAGCAACCCTGGCCGGGTGCTCAGCGCTCCGCGCCCGGGCCCGCATCACGCTCCTTGAGCAGCCAGACTGGTCCCAGGAGACCGGAAGGAAGCAGCCGGTGCGCGCCGCCTTGTTTGGGCGGGTGGTCGAACTTGGCCACGTTGGTCCGGGTGAAGCGTCGCTCTCGCGGCAGCCTGGCGTCGCCGATCAACCGGTTGGGCCAGAGGTTGGTCACGCGAACCTCCAGCTCGTTCTCGCCCTTCCGCGCCGCGCCGCTGATCTTGACGCGGAACGGCTCCGTCCAGACCACCCCCAGGCTCTTGCCGCCCAGCCTCACCTCGGCGAGCTCCCGCACGGCACCTAAATCAAGCCAGAGTGGTAAATTCACATCTTCCAGATCAACTCGCTTGCGATACACGGCCGTGCCGGAATAATACTTGATGCCGTCTTCGGAACGGCTGGTCCAGTCGACAAGGCGGTCGAATTCGACCGATGCGGGACCGCCCCACTTGGGATCGAACGAGATCGACCACGGGCCCTTGATTTCTTGAATCCGCACCAATGCGGGGGCATTTCTTCCCTCGGACCGTTCCATCGTGCAGGGATGGCGGAAGAGGACGAAGATCGATCCTCGCGGCGGGAGTTCCAGGGGCAAGGTCGTCCGCCGATCGTGCTCACGGAACGCGTGGGCCGCGTAAATTTCCCCCGTGACCGGGTCGCAGAGATCGGGGTGGCGGCCGGTAACGCGAAAGCTGCATTCCGCCGCCACGGACCGCTCGGACTGATTCGCGACGAAATAGATCTCTCCCTCGGCGGTTCTTCGATGGACGTAGTTCAAGGAGTCCGGAGCCTGGAAGTCAGGAACGACGTTCTTCGCTCTGAGAGCCTGCTCGATCGTCTTGCCCGTGATGACCTTGCCCGTGCTCCACAAGGCGTCCGCCAGACGCTTCACCTCGGCGTCGCACCGCGGATAGTCCTGGAAGCTGGGCGATCGAACTGGCTTCGGACCCAGCACGGTCGCGCCGGAGGTCGCGAGGTCTTTCACCTTCGCCAAAACCTGGGGCGTCATCGTCTCGCGCTGGGGAAGTGCCAGGAGATCGTACGCGACGCCGTCGGGCAAGACGACGCGACCGTCCCGAACCGACATCCTTGAGAAAA
>JBMFUH010000777.1:0-3824 GCA_049966735.1 Isosphaeraceae bacterium | reverse complement strand
GCTGCGCTTGTTGTTTTTCGGGATCAGTGGAGGATCAGAGGACGTAAGAACGCAAGGACTCAATCGGTGCCGAGCAACTCGGCGGCCAGGATCTGGGCGACGACCTGGCCGTCGATGACGAGATCGACGAATCCCGATTCGGGGATGATGACAGGCGGCGGGTAAACGCCAGCAACGGGGTTGGCGTAGACTTCGATCTGGCGGTCGAGGACGTTGACGATCCAGTAGGCAGGGATGTTCCCGCCTCCATAGGTCCGTGCCAAAGCGCGGTCGGCGGCAAGGCTGGACCAGGCCACTTCGACGACGAGGGCGAGATCGCCGGGTCCCGGGTCGCGCTCGCGGTAGTCGCGGTGCGAGCCGCGGGCAACGCTGACGTCGGGTTCCGGCATGCTGTCTCGCTCGGGAATGCGAACCGGTTCTTCGATGCGGACGTGCCATCCGGCCGGGAGGACGCTGTGCAGCGCTCGCCAGGAACCTTCCGTGCCTGCGGAGTGGGGCGTTTTCTTGGTCATTTTCTGCACCAAAGTTCCTTCGATCAGCTCGAAGCGGTCATCGTCGTTGAAGGCGCCGGAATCGATCATCCGCTCGTACCGCTCGACGCTGATCCGCGCGAGCGGTGGAAACCCTTCCGGAGTCGGGCCATAGAACGAAAGAGGGGGTGCCGATGTCGAGGTTGGAGGCATCCGGTCTCCTTTCCGTCATGCAGCGGGTCTTGGGGGCTCGAGCAGCGCACTGGCCATTCACTCAATCATAGCTCTCAATGGGGCTCGTTCAATGGGACTCCGAAAAGGCAACATTGGGATAGCAAATATGCAGATGCCGGATGGCAGAGGGCCAATGGCGAGTTGCGCCGGCCCGAGCGGCGGGTGGGCCGCACATGAGACGATCCGGAGCAGATCCATCCCGAAACCGCGCGAGCATCGCCGCCAGACGGCGGGGTCTGGAGTTCATGCGTAGAACGGAATAAATTCCGTTCTACTTTTGCGTGGCGTTTTGATCAGTAGCCAATCGCCTTCAGCCGCGCGGGGAGATCGGCGGGCGGATCCGCGAGCGGACGCATGCTGTCACTGGCCGCGTAGCGCAGCATGTTCCGCAGCAACCGTTCCGCCTGGGGAACTTTCCCCAGGTTCTCACGAATGAGCAGGGTGTTCAGGATGAACCGGCCGGCGCCGAGTTTGTAGACTCCGACGATCAGTCCGGACTGATAGCCCCAGGACGCGTTGATACCGCCGGCCACGGCTTCCGCGGCCGGTTCGATGTCGTTGAACACGGTGTCGCCGATCAGCTCGCGGTAACGGCCGTAGTCCAGCACGCCCCCCCCCGGAAGGCCGTCGAAGATCGGGTGGCGTCTGGCCCATTCGTCGGCGTGGTAGAGCCAGCGGGCGATGCCGCTCACGCGTCCTTTGGATTTCAAGGGCAGCCAGCCGGTCGATTCGTTTCCCCGCGCGAAGGTATCGGTGGTCAGGAAGATCACGGTAGAGCCGCGGGCGATCCGTCGGGCCAGGTCGGGAAAGACGATGCCTGGATCCGTCGCGGGCTTGCCCGAGGCGAGGAGGACCTCGCGTGCGTTCCGCGCTTCGGCCGGACGGTACGGGCGGTTCTTGATGCCGTGCCTGGTGAGCCATCCGGCCAGCTCGGCGTCACGGCCGGCGAGCAGGACCTCGCGATTAACCCGGGGCATCCGGGCGGATTCGACATCCACGAAAAAGCGGATCTCCTCGCCGCAGGCCGCCGCGCCTTTTTCGAACGTGGCCAGGAAGCGGTAGTTCCCCGGCGGGCCGTCGATCATGACATCCTGGGCGAAGATCGGCAGCACCATCGGCGGTTCCGATTGGGAGTCGGTTCCTGCGATCTTGACATGAATGGTCTTCTCGAAGACTCGCGCGAGGTCTGGTCCTACCACCTGAAGTCGCACGGGGTAATCGCCGGGCTTGAGCACGTCCTCGTTGGCCAGCACCGCCTCAAGATGGACCGGAGTCTTGTTATAGACGTTCAGCGGCTCGGCGAAGAGGCAAAACCGCAAGGGCGCCCAGGCGTCGAAGAGCGCATCGGTCGCTCCCGGCTTGAGCTCGCGAAACGTGGTCCAGACTCCTTCGGCCGTCATGCCCTGGTCCAGCGTTCCGGTGAGGCTGTGGCCGATGACGTTGGGATTGGCCCGGATGGCGTTGATGCCGAGCAGCCGCTGCCCCGCCATCCGCGCGATCGACTGGGCGAAGAAGTCCTCGGGGCGATCGAAGACGCCTTCGAGGTGATATTTCTTCCAATCGGCATTGAACTGGTCGCGCCAGGAGCGATAGAGCTGCACATCTTCAACATCCGGCTTCCCGACCTGCTCGTACCAGCGGACCACCCGCGGCAGGTCGATCGCGCTGCCGACGCCGTATTCGGAGAGCCAGACGGGTTTGCCGTTGCCCCGCAGCGTGCGCAGCCGTTGGATGATCTCCGCGGTGTGAGGCACTCGTTGGTAAGGATGCTGGTCGCTCAGGATATCTTGCCAGACGGTTTCGCCGGGATTGCTGATGCTGCCGATGGCCTCACCCGTGACGGCCTGAGGAAAACGCGTGAAGCTGGTGCTCTCGGGACTTGCCGCGGGGCGCAGCCAGCCGAAACTCCAGCCGCTTTTGGGGTTCCGCTCCGCCGAGAAATCGTGCGCCAGGATCCATGTCTTGCCGGAAGGACTTTTCAATGTGACCGCCAGGGCCGTCGTGTCGGCGCCGTAGTCATGGTTGCCCCAGCCGCAAACCGAGTCGATGGTGTCGCCAGGCTTGACGTCGACCTGGGCGGTGAACCATGCCTCTGGCCCTTTGCCTTCCAGGTTGATCAGGCTCTTCCAGAGGGGCTTGCCGTTGTGCAAGATGTGGACGTCGGTGGTGGTATGCTCGGCGATGCTCTGGAACTGGGCCGCGAGCGTCACGCGCTCCCGGGCCGGCGCGGTCCAGCGGACGACGGCGAATTCTCCGTCGCGGCCGGGATGAAAGGCGACCTGGCCGGGTTGCCAGGTGATGCCGAGCATCCTGACCTCCTCGCTGGCGGCGTTGCGGGTGACGCAAGGGTCGGGACGATCGTTTAGCCGCCAGGCCTGGACGCCGGGCCCCGTCGCGTTGTCGAACCGTCCGCTGTTGAGCAGGACCACGCGGGCATCATCGAGCTTGCGAAGCTCGGGCAGGACGCTGACCGCGTGGCGGAAGACGGGGCCGTCGCTGGTCTCATTGAGCAGGCCCCAGATCGCGACCGAGGGGTGGTTGCGATCCCTGCGGATCATGCCGAAGACCGACTCGTTGTACCGTGCTTTCATCTTCGGGGAGTCGCCCAGGAGCCAGCCGGCGTATGATTCTTCGTAAACCAGGAGCCCGATTTCATCGGCCAGGTCAAGCTGATAGCGCTTGGCCACGCCGGAGATGAAGCGGATGGCGTTGAATCGCATCATCTTCTGGTTGATGAAGTCGCGACGGAGATAGTCGGGATCGTGAGGCATTTCCAGTCCGACGGGGCAGCAGTTGCCCGTGTGCGAACAGCGCAGGTAGATGCGTTTGCCGTTGAGCCGGAAGGCGCCGCGGTCGAAGCGGAAGTCACGGAAGCCAAACCGGACGGAGTGCTCGTGAACGTCGTGCGCGTCCTTGGCTGAGGACGCGTCAAGCGGGGCAACCCGCGCCGACATCCGGTAAAGAAATGGGTCGTCCAGGTTCCAGAGATGGGGTTGATGCACCTGCAACGTTGTGGTGACGACCGTGTCGCCGACCTGGAACTCGCGCTCGATCGTCCGCATCACGAGTGTCTCGCCCACGGCCGCCGGCGCGATGGAGAGGAGAAGGGTCGCCTTCACC
>JBMFUH010000776.1:0-3828 GCA_049966735.1 Isosphaeraceae bacterium | reverse complement strand
CTGCACGTTCCTCCCCCTTGGCAAGAGCAACGCTGGCCGGAACCGGCTCTACAAGAATCTGGACGGCACGCACTTCCGCGACGTCACCGACTCATCGGGTCTGGGATTTCACGGCTTTTGTCACGGCGTGGTCGTGGGCGACATCGACAACGACGGCGACCCCGACGTCTTTCTCTGCAACTACGGCTCCAACCGGCTTTATCGCAACAACGGAGACGGCACCTTCACCGATATCAGCACGCAGGCGGGAATCGACCGCTCCAACTGGTCTTCCGGAGGCGCATTCCTCGATTTCGACAACGACGGCGATCTCGATCTCTACGTGAGCAATTACGGGGTGTGGAAGTATCCCGACGACATTCACGCGTGCGGCGACCCTGGCCGGGGCGCCCGGCTCTTTTGCGCTCCCGCCGATCTTCCCGCGCCCCGGCACTTCTTCTATCGGAACAATGGCGACGGCACTTTCACGGACGTGTACGATCGCGTCATTCAGCCCCCGGCCCCCTCCGCGCCAGGCGACAAGGCCCGCGCCGACGGTCGCGGCTTCGGCGTTGTCGCGGCCGACCTGAACGGCGACGGCAAGATCGACCTCTTCGTCGCCAACGACATGAGCCCGAACTTTGTCTTCCTGAACAAGGGGGATGGCACGTTCGAGGACGCCACCGAACTCTCGGGCGCGGGCTACGACGCCAAAGGGCAGACCCAATCGGGCATGAGCGCCGATGCCGAGGACATCGACGGGGATGGTCTGCCCGAGCTGACGATTTCCAACTGGGAAACCAAGTACAACACCCTCTATCGCAACCTGGGTGAGGGCCTGTTTGTCGACGCGACCGCCCAGTTTGGCCTCGCCACCGACACGATGCCCTGGGTGTCCTGGGGGCTGGGGCTCGTCGACCTGGACAACGACGGCTGGCCCGATGAGTTCGTGGCCAATGGCCACGTCGACGACAACAATCGACTCCTGGGGCGGATGTCCGACGAGGCCCAGCCCCCCCTGCTCTTCGCCAACCTCGAGGGCAAGCGCTTCCGGCTGGCCACTCGCGACGCCGGGGCGTACTTTCAGTCGCTGCATGTGGGCCGGGGCGCCGCATTCGGCGATATCGACAACGACGGCGACATCGACATCGTCGTCAATCACCGGGGCGGGCCGCCGGCAATCCTCCGCAACGACACGCCCACGTCCAATCGCTGGATCCGCCTGGTCCTCGTCGGGTCGCGGAGCAATCGCGACGCCGTCGGGACGAAGGTGGAAGTGAACGTCTCCGGACGGACCATCCACCGCCAGCGCAAGGGGGGCGGGGGTGTGCTATCGGCCCACGATTCCCGGCTCTTGATCGGTGTGGGATCGGCTGATGAGGTCGATCGGCTCACCCTCCGCTGGCCTGCCGGCACGACGACCGTCCGCGAGCACCTGAGTACGAACCGAAGCTACCGGATCGTTGAGCCAGGGCGCGGTTCCGCCGGCCCTTGCCGCGACAGGCCCCCGCGCGGCAGGCCGAAGTGCCCAGGCGTCAAGGGAGGAAACGGTCGGGCGAGAGGGGGCCTTGCGTCATCCGGTGCAGGAGAGCGCGCATCCGCTCTAGCGTCGCGCTGAGCGCCGGGTCACCGGCCACGTTGTGCAGCTCGCGGGGGTCGTCGCTCAGGTGAAACAACTCCTCGCGGCCCGTCGACTCGTGTCGGATATAGGACCACTCTTCCCCCTTGATGGCGCCCATCGGCAGGCGCTCCTGGGGGAAACCCCAGTCATTCGGCTTGGTCCAGTCGTAAGGGATGACCTCGGCAAGCAGCGGAGAATTGGTTTCGAGTCCGTTCGGCGCCGCGTCGGTCGGCGGCCTCCAGAACCTCGCCAGCGATGTTCCTGGAAACGGCGACTCCTCCCTCTGACCCACCAGATCGACAACCGTCGCCGCCAGGTCGCGCAGGCTGACGGCCTGCTTGACGGTTTTCCCACCGTCCCTGCCGCCAGGTGGAATGATGAGCAAGGGCACGTGCAGTTCCGTATCAAACAGGCTGGCGCCATGACAGAACAGACCACCGTGTTCGCCGAAACATTCGCCGTGGTCGGCAGTGATGATGAGCCAGGTATGCTCCAGGATGCCGCGCTGATCCAGCCGGTCGACCAGCTTGCCGAGTTGCTCGTCAAGGTCGGCAATGCAATCGTCATAGGCGTCCAAGGCGAAGGCCAAGCCCACGGGAGATACGGTCTTCTTGTCCAGCGTCCCCCACTCCTGGATCAGGTGGCGCTGATAGCGGTCGGTCGGCTCGGCCCCGAAACGGTGCAACCTGCCGGGCGGGAGTTCATAGGGATAATGCGCATCGTTGTAATTCAAAAAGGCGAAAAACGGCCGCTCGCCCTGCGCGCGGTGTGAGAGCCAGTCGAGCAACTCACGATTGACCACCGCCGCGCCCTTGCGGTCGGCCGCGAGAGTGCGAATGAGTTGCTCCGCGTAGGGCAGGATTCCCAGACGCCCGAGGTCGTCCTCCGCGTAGGAAAGGATCACACCAAACCCGTCCAGCAAGCGGCCCACGAGCGCGGCCGTGTTCAGTGCAGTGAGCTTGGGAAGGATGAAATCGTCGTAGCGCGTGAAGCCGCGGGCCAGACCGGAATCCCAGGCACAATACCCGGTATTCGCGATGAACCCCGCCGTCGCGTAACCCCGGCTGCCGAGAAACTCCGCCAGCGTCGTCGGCCTCCGCCCCAGAGGCGTGAACCAGCCAAGGGGAAGATCATGGAACCATCGTCCCGTAAACATGCTCGCGTGAGATGGCAGCGTCCACGACGCGGTGGCGCGGGCGGCGTTGAACCGGATCGCTCGGCCGGCGAGTTCGACCAGGGTGTTGCTGGTGGGCCGGTCGTAGCCCTGCAGGCTGAGGTGGTCCGCCCCGACGGTATCCATCACGATCAAGAGAACGTTGGGCGAACCGGGCGGCGGCAACGGCCGGCCGTGCTCGCGCCACTCTTTGAGCCGGTCGCTCAGCCAGATCGAACCTCCCAGGATGGCCACGAGCGCGATCGCCACCGGAGAGCTGACCAGGACGAATCGTCGCCAGGCTTGACTTCTCTGTTCGACGAGCGGAACGAGCCGCGCGGCGATCCCCAGGGCCATGACGAACCAGGCCAGGGTGTAAATCCTGGCCGAAGCGACCAAGAGCGAGGGTAAGAGGACCAGCGCGCCCAGGAGTCGTGCGACCAGCCAGCGGACGCGGCCCGGGTAGATCAGGGTGAGGGCGCATCCGAGCAATCCCAGCGCCAGAAAAACGACGACGTTCGAGAGTGGGACCAGCCAGACGAAGTGACGGCTCAACCTGTAGAAATGATCATGATCGAACACCTGCTTGCGAAGTACGGTCGTGGCCACTTCCAGCAAGCCTGCCCAGAGCCCGCACCAACCCCAAAAAAGCAGGAGCGGAAGCAGCCCCAAGCGGCTGGACCGCAGGGCGGCCAAGGGATTGACGCCTCGGGCCTGTTTGACGATGACCTGGTTCCCAGGGCATTGCCCTGGGCTTGATTGTTGCGGGCCCTGCGGGGCGAGAGACTTCACGTAGTGCCTCGAGTGCCACGGGTGAATGTCGTTACTTGTAGGGTCCGCTGTGCGGACCGATCCCCGGCCGCTGCCCACGGTCCGCACAGCGGACCCTACAAGTGAGATGCCAGAGGCGAAGGGCACCGCGGCCATGCGCTTGGCTTTCCTTGCAGCGTGCGAGGCTCTGCCGGCACAATGACCTTAGCACAACCGTCGAGCCTCCAGCAAGTTGCCGAACTTCCTGCGTGGGGGACACGTGGCGAGAAGACATGGAGAAAGCAGGGTGCCGTCCAGCTCAACC